>JAOAEN010000047.1 GCA_026416775.1 Dehalococcoidales bacterium | reverse complement strand
CCGCCTTAGGGAAGAGGCAGAACTCCGTGTCGTGTCCATGACCTCAACCTATTATATCATGTCCAAACTGGATACTTCTAAACATCCGGGGTCTGTAAAAAAACAAAAGCAAGCAAAAAGCTGAACATAAAATCCTTGTCCCCACCGTGTCTACTGGCTATAATATAAGCATGACCATGCTCATCACCGCGGCAAAAAGGGTACAGGACAGGTTACAGCCCATCACCACCCTCATGAGAAAAACGAATATCCACAGCATGCTTGCGCTATCAGGCATGGCAGGGCCGCTTATTCTGGGCATAACCGACATGACCGCCGCACTCACCAGCCCCGGTTACAGCTTTATCCGCGATTCTATAAGCAGTCTGGCACTTACCTCTCTGGGTTGGATCCAGACTATCGGTTTTCTCGCCATCGGGCTTCTTGTGGAAATCTTTACCGCCGGGCTTCTTTATAACATCCGGCCGAGGCGATGGTTCCACCTCGGTATTGTCCTTTTCGTGATCTTCGGCTTTGCCATGCTCCTTATCGGTGCCTTCCACACCGACCCCGTCGGCGGACCGCGCACCATTGAAGGCAGGATACACGGCATTGCCGCCTCCACGGCGTTCTGGCTCTTCCCCATCGCCATTCTCCTGCTTTCCTCCAGTATCAGGAACGACCCACACTGGTCAAACATCTTCAAATACACCATTGCCACCGTTGCCCTTGCGGTCGTGTTCGGCGTTTCCCTTGCCGTAATTCCCGATGAATCCGGATGGTTCGGGCTGCTGGAACGTCTGCTCGTGGCCAACATGATCATCTGGGTCGAGGTCGCCGCCATCAAACTCTTCATCCTCTCGCTCAGGCGCGGAAGGCCGGTAGCTTCCGAACCGAAGGCTGGTCCAGCAACCTTCTCCTTTTAGGTGCCCCCGCATCCGGGGGCATTGTCGGCGAATGGTGCTTCTTTTTCCTTCTACTTTTTTCTTTGCGATTTTTCTGTGGAAAGGCAGGTGAAATCCGATGATTGTTGAAATGAGGAAGGGTGCCACCCAGGAAGAGATCAACGAGGTGGTGGAAAGGGCAAAATCGCTCAACTTCGGCGTGCAGCTCAATGTTGGTACGGACAAGGTCGTTGTGGCAATACTGGGCAGCCATACCGGCCAGACTCCCACGGATGTTTTTGCCGTACTTCCCGGTGTGGAACGTGTCACACGCATCATGAAGCCATACAAACTTGCCTCACGCGAGTTCCAGCCGCGCGATACCCTTGTCAACTGCGGCGGAGTGACCATCGGAGACAGACGTATTGTTGTCATCGCCGGTCCCTGCGCCGTAGAAAGCGAAAAACAGCTCCGTCAGGCTGCCGAGGCGGTAATCAGGGCGGGGGCACGCATCCTGCGCGGCGGTGCCTTCAAACCGCGCACTTCTCCCTTCACCTTCCAGGGGCTGCAGAAAAAAGGGCTGGAAATCCTTGCCGCCGTGCGTGAGGAATACAGGATCCCTGTGGTCACCGAGGTGGTCAATCCCCAGGACGTGAAGCTTGTCGCCAGCTACGCGGACATGCTCCAGATAGGCTCGCGCAACATGCAGAACTTTGCCCTGCTCACCGCGGTGGGCAAGAGCAAGCACCCCGCGGTGCTCAAAAGGGGCTTCGCCTGCACCATCACCGAATGGCTGAATGCCGCGGATTACCTGCTTGCCGAGGGGAACACCCAGGTTGTCCTCTGCGAGCGCGGCATCAGGACATTTGAGGACACCGTGCGCTTCTCGCTCGATATCTCATCCGTGCCGGTCCTCAAGAGGAACAGCCACCTCCCGGTCATTGTCGACCCGAGCCATGCCGCGGGGCATTATTCGCTTGTGCCGGCAATCGCCAAGGCTGCCATTGCCGCCGGGTCCGACTTTCTCATCATTTAAGTCCACCCCAACCCCAAAGAAGCTCTCGTGGACGGACTACAGTCCCTCTCCATCTCCGACTTCAACCGCCTCATGGAAGAACTCAGAGAAGTTGCCCGTGCCGTGGGCAGGGAAATCTAGCGCCGGGGGACAGGATGATCAGGAACCAGTCTGTGGTGATGGTAGATAATATCCCCATCGTCGGGGAGCTACATGTGCCCCGCCCCGAAGGGAAGTACCCCACCGTCTGCCTCTGTCACGGCATCCCTTCCGGCGAGCCACCCTCGCCCGACGACGGGGGCTACCCGGATCTTGCGGCAAGGCTCTGCGAGCAGGGCTTTGCCGCCTACTGGTTCAATTTCCGCGGTGCCGGCGGGAGCGGGGGCAACCTCGACCTCGCCGGCTGGGTGCGCGATCTCAAAGCCAGTATCAACTACCTCTGCCGGCAGGACGTCTTTGACGGGAAGACGCTCTGGCTCATCGGCTTCAGCGCCGGAGCGGCCGTATCCATCTATACCGCAGCCGGGGACGGGCGCGTGAGCGGGGTTATCGCCTGCGCCTGCCCGGCAGAGATTTTCCCCCCGAACCCGGAGCAGAGCTGGCAGGCATTCGCCGACCACTTAAGAAACATCGGTGCCATCAGGGATGCCGGTTTTCCGCCTTCCGTTGAAGAGTGGGGAGAGAGCTTCAGAAAACTGAGCCCGATAGAGTTTGTCAGCCAGCTTGCCCCGAGACCGCTCCTCCTCATCCACGGCGACCGTGACGATATCGTCCCGGTGACACATGCAAGGCGTCTCTACGAAAAAGCAGGAAACCCTAAGGAGCTCATCATCGTTGAAGGCGCCGGACACCGCCTGAGGCGGGAAAGACGCGTGCTCCAGCACATCAGCACCTGGCTAAAGGACAACATCCGCCGGTAAGAGCAAACGTCCACCGCCGGCCAGGCCGGAGCGGGGGCAAATTGACCGCCCCCCGTCGGTTGTTCTATAATTAGACCGGAACGCAGGCAAAGGCAGATTAAGGCAGGCAGGTCTTGCACGAATCTTGCGGCGTTTTTGGCATTTTTGCCCCCAATGAAGATGTTGCTCGTTTAACCTTTTTTGCCCTCTTCGCCCTGCAACACCGCGGACAGGAAAGCTCCGGCATCGCCACCGCCGATGGCAGAAGAATCCACGTTTTTACCAGCATGGGGCGCGTCGCCAATGTCTTTACCGAGGACTCACTGCGCCAGCTCACCGGGTATATCGCCATCGGGCATAACCGCTATTCCACCACCGGGTCAAGCCGTGCCGCCAACGCCCAGCCGATCGTGGTGAGTAACGGCGCCGATACCATCGCCATCGCCCATAACGGCAACATCATCAACGCCACGCACCTCTATCAGGAGCTTTCCGAACAGGGCTACCATTTCCACAGCACCACCGACTCCGAGGTCATCGCCAACCTCATCCTCGCCTCACCGGGGAGAAACTGGACGGAAAGAATACGCTATGCGATGCGCCGTCTCAAAGGGGCTTACTCCATGGTTATTATCACCGCAAATGAGCTTTACGCGGTGCGCGATCCCCTCGGGGTGCGCCCGCTCTGCCTGGGAACACTCAACCACGGCTGGGTGATTGCCTCGGAGACGTGCGCCCTTGACCACATCGGAGCCGGCTTCGTGCGCGAGGTTGAACCATCGGAGATAATTACCATCAACGAGCATGGCATCAGCAGCTCAATTGGTGAATCAACCAAGAAAGGGCTCTGTATCTTTGAGTTCATCTACTTTGCCCGCCCGGACAGCGTCATCAGCGGGAAACTGCTCTACCCGGCAAGGCAGGCAATGGGGGCGGGGCTTGCCCAGGAACACCCCGTGGACGCCGACCTTGTGATGGGCATCCCCGATTCCGCCACCGCCGCCGGTACCGGCTATGCCCGCGAGTCCGGCATCCCTGTCGTTGAAGGGCTCATCAAGAACCGCTATGTGGGACGCACCTTCATTGAGCCCGACCAGCGCCTGAGGGATCTGGGGGTACAGCTCAAGTTCAACCCCCTGCCCCAGGTACTCAGCGGGGAGCGCCTCGTCGTCGTTGATGACAGCATCGTGCGCGGTACCACCACGCCAAGCGTGGTAAGGCTTCTCCGTAAAGCCGGCGCCAGGGAAGTCCACATGCGCATCTGCGCCCCGCCGATCAAATATCCCTGCTTCTTCGGCGTTGACATGGCAACACGCCGTGAGCTCATCGCTGCCAGGATGAGTGTCCCCGAAATCTGCAAGTTCATCGGCGCCGACTCTCTGGGCTACCTCAGCATCGAGGGGCTGATTAAGGCAGTCGACCTGCCACGGGAGAACTTCTGCCTTGCCTGCTTTACCGGCGAATACCCCGTCCCGGTGCAGCTTGAGATGGACAAGTTCACCCTCGAGTCGGTAATGACAGACCGAAACAGGGCTTTCTGTGAAAGCACTGAAGACAAATAGCCTCCCGGCACCTTACACAGACTCACCCCGTGTTTTTCTTTAGCTTCCCATGCAGCTCCAGCCCGTGTCCTCCGGTCAGATGTACGCGGCAAAGCCCGCGGCTGTTTCGGGCGGGATGTATTGGAGAAAGATTATGGCGAAGCAAACTCTAACCTAGGACTTGTTGACAAATGCCCGGGCCTGTCCTATACTTGGGCATAGAACAGGTGTTCTTTACACAGGGAGGAAGGAAGCCGCATGAAAGGGCTTTCTGAAAAGCAGGAACGCATTCTGAGCTTCATTGAGCGTTTCATCAGGGAAAATGGCTATCCTCCCTCCATCCGCGATATCCAGGCAGGTTGCCGGATAAGCTCGACCTCGGTGGTGGACTATAATCTGAAGATCCTGGAAAGCCGCGGCTATCTGCAACGCAGTGCCGAGGTCTCACGCAGCATCCGTCTCAACCGTGGAATGCACGATGACGCCATGATCAACGTGCCCGTTATCGGGGTGATTGCCGCAGGCAACCCCATCCCCGTGCCCACCGCCGAGACATGGGATGTTACCGCTGCTGCCGAGAAAATGGTAGTCCCCCGCGAGCTCACCCGCGGCAGGGAAGCCGTCTACGCCCTGAAGGTGAAGGGAACATCAATGATCGATGCCCTGATCAACGATGGCGACATCGTCCTCCTTGAGCATGTTAGCATGGTGGAAAACGGGGAAATGGCGGTGGTATGGCTCAAGGACGAAAAAGAGGCCACCCTGAAAAGGGTCTATTTTGAACGCGACCGCGTGAGGCTTCAGCCCGCCAATGAGCAGATGCAGCCCATCTTTGTCCCGCTTCAAAACGTGGCGATTCAGGGCAGGGTCATCGCTGTCATCCGCAGGTTTGACTAGGAAAAACGACTACTTTCCGTAAACCGGGGTACACCAGTGCATGTACTTCGGATGGTTGCCCCGGATTACCCTGGCGTAGATCTCCTGGAGCTTCGCAGTGATGGGACCGATCTCTCCGTTACCCACCGGGCGGCGGTCTATTTCGGCAACCGGCGTGATGTGCGCCGCCGTGCCGGTGAGGAAGCATTCGTCGGCGTTGTAAAGCTCACTGCGGTCAATCGGGCGCTGGATGGTAACAAGCCCGAGCTCCTTTTCGGCAAGCTCAATCACAGTATTGCGCGTAATCCCGATGAGGATGTTGCTGTAGCTTGCCGGAGTGATGAGCTTACCATCCTTCACGATGAAAATATTCTCCCCGCTCCCCTCGGAGACATGTCCGTCCGGGGCGAGCATGATTGCCTCATCAAAGCCATTAGAGACCGCTTCCGTCTTGGCAAGGGCGTTGTTGATGTAGATCCCCGCCGCCTTCACCTGCGGAGGAATGACGTTGTCCTCCGGGCGTCGCCACGAGGAAACGCTGCAGCGGGCTTTCTCCACGTCAAGATAGGGTCCCCACGGGATGACAAAGATGAAAAAGTCGTGTTCAAGACCGTGTAGGCGTACCCCGAGTGCCTGAGAGCTGGCATAGGCAACGGGGCGGACGTAGATATCCTCTTCAAAACCGCACTTCCGCACCAGTTCCACGGTCTTTTCGCACATCTCATCAACGGTATAATGGAGTTTGATCTGGAGCACGCGACAGCCCTGTACCAGACGTTCGTAATGCTCCCGCATGCGGAAGAGATAAGTCTGCTTTCTCTCCGCATTCCAGTTGCCGCGGATGCCCTCGAAGACGGCAGTACCGTAGTGGATGCAGTGGGTCATAATGCCTATCTTGGCTTCCTCAAGGGGCATGAACTTACCCTGAAAAAACGCATATGACGGCATAACGGACTCCTTTCCGGTCAGCTTCATTATAGCTGGGCTGATACCAAAAGGGCAAGTGCTGATCCGGATAGCAGCATAGCTTACACCACTTCCTGCGCGATCGGCTATTCCTCGCGCCAGTTCCAGTCGCGCCCGCCCTTAAAGACCGCGGCGTTCATCTCGTTGCTCAGGAAGATGAGGTTGGCCTGCGGGAAACGCATCGCCATGGCATAGAAGAAAGAGGCGGTATCATGTGTCCGTGCCAGCTCTTCCTCGGTGGCATAGAGGTATTCTTTGGTGAAGCGGAACGATGAATCATCAAAAGGCATGCCGGGCTTCTGGTGCCCCGGGATAACCACCTCGGCACCCAGTTTCTCCAGCTTCTCAATATCCCTGATCCACTGCTTCCGCTCCTCGGCGGTGACCTCACAGGTGAAGGGGTGCGACTGGTTGAAAAGCACGTCGCTGCCGTAGAGGGTCTTCAGCGCCGGGATCCAGACAACGGTATTGTACTTCAGGTCGCCCATGACCTCGGGAATGATTTCAATACGGCAGCCCTCAAGCTCAAAGAAGTTGTCCCGCATCGGCTCGATGTTGACCGCCTTCGTCGGTACGTTGGTCGGGCCGATGATGTTGCGCCAGTGCTCAATCTTACCGAACATCTGCCGGTTGATGGTGCGGGCAACCGAAGGAAGCGCGATGACCTTTGCCTCGGGGAAAGCCTCCACCACCGGACCGAGCCCGAAGTAGTGGTCGGGGTGGGCATGGGTGACGTAGATCGTCGTCAGACGTCTGCCCGTTTCCAGAATTTCCGCCGCAACGCGGTGCCCGTTGGCAAGACTCCATTGGGCATCAATCAGGGCACAGTCCTTCTTCCCGATCAGGATTACCGAGGCCACGGCAAAACCGCTCTCATCGCTGAAAAATACCTTCGTGGTCAGTGAGCCGGGACGCTCAATAACTCTTACCTCCATTGGCACACCCTCCGGAAACTGTTTCCTTAAGTTTAGCAGAAGGTTTTTTAAATTTGCAAAAACCACGGGCATCAGTCTTAACGACCGCTAACCGACAGCCAGGCAGACGACAATTAACCGGGTAGGCGTCCCGCGAAGGAAAGGCCCGGAGACCGGAAAGCAAAATCCCTTGACCGCATCTCACAATACTGCTACACTCAATTTGACGGAGTGAACATAAATGAAGGTCGTTACCGCCGAAGAAATGCACCAGATTGACCGCACCTGCCACGAGCACGGTATCCCGACAGCCGTGCTCATGGAAAACGCGGGAAGGGCCGTTGCCGAGGAAGTCAAAGCCCTTCTGGCAAGACCGGACGGGCAGCACATCGTTTGCCTGGTGGGCGGGGGCAACAACGGCGGGGACGGGCTGGTTGCCTGCCGTTATCTTCACGAATGGGGAGCAGGCGTAACCGCCTACCTCTGCGCCCCGAGACCGGCTGACGATGAAAACCTGAGACGGCTCAGGGAAATGGGGGCCCCCTGCATTGAGGCTTCAGCGGACCACGGGATGAAGAACCTCGAGGCGCTCCTTGAACGTGCCACCTGCATCATTGATGCCCTGCTGGGAACGGGGAAAGCGCGACCGCTGGAGGGGACCTTCAAACTGGCACTGGAAAAAGCGAGCCGGGCACAGAAAATCCGCGGGGCGAAGATCGTGGCAGTTGACCTGCCATCGGGCATGGACGCCGATACCGGTGCGGTTGACCCCGCCACCCCCCGCGCCGACCTCACCGTAACGCTGGGGATGCCCAAGCTCGGGTTTTTCAACTTCCCCGGTACCGAAAGGCTCGGCAGGCTGAAAATAGCCGATATCGGCATCCCCGAGGTATTTACCGAGCACATCACCACCGAACTCCTCACCCCGGAATGGGCGAGGTCGGTCCTACCGGTAAGACCCCTCAATGCGAACAAGGGCACCTTCGGGCGGGTGCTCGTGGTTGCCGGCTCTAGCAATTACATCGGGGCAGCCTACCTTGCCTGCACCGGTGCCCTGCGTGCGGGGGCGGGGCTGGTAACGCTGGCAACCGCAGCAAGCATCCAGCCGATTCTTGCCACCAAGCTGACCGAGGTCACCTACCTACCCCTGCCCGAATCACCGCCCGGCGCCATCT
>JAOAEN010000046.1 GCA_026416775.1 Dehalococcoidales bacterium | reverse complement strand
GGGCTGAGCCGGGTACGCTTTGCGGTGACAGGCAGCTCGGTGCTCAGTCTGGACACCTTCCGGCTGATCCACGCCATCGGGATCGAACTAAGACAGGTCTATGCCAGCACCGAAGCCGGGCTGATATCCTCGCACAGCGAGGGCGAAATAAAATTTGAAAGCGTCGGACGCCCCGCGCTGGGCACCTCGGTGAGGATAACCGATGAGGGAGAGCTCCTCGTGCGCAGCGATGCCATGTTTACCGGCTACCACATGAATCCCGAAAAGACTGCCGCAACCCTGGTGAACGGCTGGTGCCGGACGGGGGACGCCGTAAACATTGATGATGAGGGACATCTCATCTTCATGGACAGACTGGAACACATGGGAGTGCTCAGGTCCGGCGCCAAATATGCCCCTCAGTACATCGAAGGCAGGCTCAGGTTCAGCCCCTACATCAAGGACGCCATGGTCATCGGTGGCAAGGACAGGGAATACGTGAGTGCGATCATCAACATCAATTTCGCTATGGTGGGGAAATGGGCAGAGCGCCATCATATTCCGTATACCACGTTTGTTGACCTGTCCCAGAAGAACGAGGTCGCAGAGCTTATCAAGAAAGACCTGATGAGGGTGAACAGCTACCTGCCGGAAACGTCACGTGTGAAAAAATTCGTGCTTCTCCACAAGGAGTTTGACCCCGATGAAGCGGAACTCACCCGCACCCGCAAGTTGAGAAGGGAATTCATGGAGCAGCGCTATAAGGACCTGATTGACGCCATTTACAGCGACAGGGAACAGGTGGAAGTACAGGCTCCGGTAACCTACCGGGACGGCCGCAGGGGTGTGGTGGCAACAAGCGTCCGCATCAGAACAATCACGGAGAGTGATCACCGATGACCGAACTGATGCAGTACACGATAACCGGGCTATCCCTGGGCATGGTCTATTCGCTAATTGCCCTGGGCTTCGTGCTCATCTGGAAGTCAAGCGGGGTTGCCAACCTGGCAATCGGGCAGCTTGTGCTTTTCTCCTCGTGGTTTACCTATGGCATGCTGGTGCAGGCGGGATTGCCGCCATGGCTGGGTATCCCCCTCGTCATCATCTTTGCCCTGATGCTCGGCTGGTCAGTGGAAAGGCTTGCCCTGAGACCGCTCATCGGACAGCCCATCCTTTCCCTCATTGCGGTAACGCTCGGTCTTGCCTATTTTATCGAAGGTCTCGTTGGTATCATCTGGCCAAAAAGCCTTGCCTCGCTGCCGCCTCTCTTCCCGCAGGAACCGCTGCGCATCGGTAGTGCGGTGATCCGTCAGGAGTTTCTGTGGGCAGCGGTCATCTCGATCGTGCTTTTCGTCCTGCTCAGCATCTTCTTCAAGTACCACAGGATGGGGATCGCTATGCGCGCCACCGCCGATGACCAGAAAGCCGTGCAGGCATGTGGTATCCCGGTGACAAGAATCTTTTCCCAGTCATGGATGTTTGCCTGCGTGCTTGCCGCAGTCGGGGGGATTCGGATCTCCAGCATCGGCAACATCAGCAAGGCCCCCCTCGTGGAGATGGGACTCAAAGCCTTCTCGGTGGTGATCTTGGGAGGCCTGGACTCATTTCTCGGGGCAATCATTGCCGGGCCGATCATCGGGCTTGCGGAGACAATCGGCGGAGGCTATCTCTCAAAAGTCGCCTGGGAGGGCGTCCGCGAGGTAATCCCGTTTCTCATCATTATCATCGTGATGATTTTCAAGCCCTACGGACTGTTCGGCGAGAAGCGGATTGAGAGGGTCTGAGGATGAGCTTACCCACTGGAATCCGGAACTATACCTATGCCGAAGATATGGCGATCCTCCGTACCCGGACACACTGGGTACTTCTCGGGGTATTCCTGCTTCTCCTTTTCACCGCACCGCTTTACCTCAACGACCACTGGCTTGGTATCGTCAACCGTATCGGCATCACCATCATCGCCGTCACCGGGTTGAATATCCTCACCGGATACTGCGGACAGCTCTCAATCGGACATGCCGGTTTCATGGCGGTCGGTGCCTATACGTCGGCAGTCCTCACGGACAGGCTCGGGCTTCCGTTCCTTGCCAGTCTGATTTTTGCCGGGCTTTCTGCGGGTCTCATCGGGATGGTCTTCGGTATGCCATCCCTGAGGGTAAAGGGCTTTTACCTCGCCATCACCACGATTGCCGCCCAGTTCATCATCATCTGGATAATCGAACACTGGACCGAGGTGACCGGTCCCAACGGTATCATGGACGTAAGCCCGGCATCTATCGGCGGCATTGCCCTGAAGACCCCCGCAAGCGAGTTCTACCTTATCCTCGCTATCACCATCCTCACGGTATACGGCGCCAAGAACCTTGCCCGTACCAAGGTGGGCAGGGCATTCGTTGCCATAAGGGATAACGACCTTGCCGCCGAGGTGATGGGGATCAACCTCTTCCGCTACAAGCTCACCGCCTTCTTCATCGGCTGCTTTCTGGCAGGGCTTGCCGGATCACTCATGGCACACACCAGCCGCTCCATCAGCCCCGATTATTTCCAGTTCAAGGACTCCATCCTCTACGTCGGGATGATCATCATCGGTGGTCTGGGAACCACCACGGGGCCGATACTCGGGGTGGTCTTCATCCGCCTCATTGATGAATTCGTTACCCAGCTATCGCCCACGCTGCAGACAGCTTTCCCCAACCTGCTTCCCGGCTTTACCTCGGGTATCGCCCCGATGATCTTCGGGTTGGTAATCATTCTCTTCCTGATCTTTGAGCCAAGGGGGCTGGAACACCGCTGGCAGTTATTCAAGGCAGCCTACCGTAACTGGCCATTTTCCTACTAGGTATATCAGGCAGGAGGTGAGGTATTTACCATGTGAAAATGTTTTTAAAAGCCCGGAGAAATATTGACATAAAACAACAGAGGTGAAAGATGAAGCGAATTTCAGTTTTACTTTCAATGGTTCTGACCATCATCCTGCTCCTGTCGGTCATGACTTCAGCCTGCGGCCCCAAGGCCAAGCCGGAGCAGGTGCTCAAGGTGGGGGTCATGACACCGTCCACCGGTCCGGTGCCGGAAAAGGGCATCCCGGGACAGCACGGCTTTGCTGATGCCGTCACCTACATCAACAAGGAGCTTGGAGGGGCTGCGGGGCATCCCATTGAGCTTATCTGGCGGGACTCCGCCTATGACATGCAGAAGGTCGGGACAATCGTGCAGGACTTCATGGATGCCGGCTGTCTTATCTTTGCCACCCACTCGTCAACTGAGATGAAAGCGGCTTCGGGCAAGTCCAACGAAGCCGGTTTTCCGGGCATCGCCGCCTTCATTTCCACGATAAACCTGCACCCGCCGACCCATGTTTACGGTCCGACCCCTGACTACGGGGACGACTGGGTCGCCTTCGCCAAGTACTACATGGAAAACATCTGGAAGGGCCCCGGTAAGCCCAAAATGGCACTGCACGGGCTCGCCAATCCCACCGGGCTCGGGGCAAGACACGGTGCCCAGGCAAAGGCAGCAGAGCTCGGCATTGAGCTTGTGGACATTGCCGAACACAAGATCAGCACCCTTGACGAGACGGTGAGCCTGCAGCGGATGAAGGACGCCAAGATAGACGTGCTCTTCATCTCCAGCACCCCTGCCCCCACCGCCATCATCATCAAGAATGCACGGGACCTCGGCATGTTCCCGGGCATCACCATCGGCTGCGCGGCGGCAAGCTTCGGGAAAGCCCTTGTTGACCTCGGCGGCGAGGCGGTGGAAGGGGTTTACGGTATTGCCCACATGGCAAGCTGGGACGATAATACCCCCGGCGTTGCCAAGCTCAGGGAATACTGTGAAAAGAACAACCCGCAGGACCTCTACAACGATGACTACCTGCATTGCTGGACCACGATGCTCATCATGAGGGAGATCCTGGTACAGGCGGTAAAGAATGCCGGCTACAACACCCTTGCCAAGGGCGGCAAGACCGCATGGAAGGCGGTGGAAGAGCAGGGTATCTTCAAGCTGAAGGACTATACCGCCGATGGCCTCGTCGGCGGTACGGTGAGATATGCCGGTGGTGGCGATAACCGCCTTAACAACTACCTGAGGCTTTTCCAGGTCCAGAGCGGGAAGATCATCCCGGTGACCGCGTGGCAGGAAGCCCCGCTCATCAAGTACGAAACGTTTGACTGGTGGGGTAAATAAACGCTAGTCTAATTAGGGGGGTGCCCAAGTGCACCCCCCTTGCTACCAAGATGCTCAAACTGAACAACATTGAAGTAACCTATCTTAACGTCATCAGGGTGCTTCATGGCGTTTCCATCAACGTGCCTGAAGGTACCATCGTGGCGCTCCTCGGGGCTAACGGTGCCGGCAAGAGCACCACGCTAAAAGCAATTTCAGGGCTGCTGCGTCTTGAGGAAGGCGAGGTCACCGACGGCAGCATTGAGTGGAACGGGGAAAGAATTGACAAGAAGAGTGCCGAGGAAATCGGAAAACTCGGCATCGTTCAGGCACTTGAGGGCAGACACGTCTTCCAGCACCTGACGACCGAGGAGAACCTCCTTGTCGGTGCCTTCAACCGTCATAACCGCCAAGAAGTAAGACACGACCTGGAAATGGTCTATACCTACTTTCCCCGTCTTAAGGACCTGAGGCACAATATCGCCGGCTATCTTTCCGGCGGTGAACAGCAGATGCTCGTCATCGGCAGGGCGATGATGGCAACCCCCAAACTCATGATGCTGGATGAGCCATCCCTCGGGCTGGCCCCGCTGCTTGTTGAAGAGATCTATGAAATCATCAAACGCTTTAACACGGAACAGAAGACCTCAGTGCTGCTCGTAGAGCAGAACGTGCGGGTTGCCCTGAGCATCGCCCACTATGGCTACGTCATGGAAAACGGGAGGATTGTCCTTGATGGCACCGCCGATTTTCTCAAGAACAACGAGGACATCAAGGAATTTTACATGGGGCTTTCCGCCCTGGGAAGCCGTAAAAGCTACCGTGAGGTCAAGCATTACAAGAGGAGAAAGCGATGGCTGTGAAGTCCCGGCATGATGAGTACTTTGACGAACTCGAGACAATGCCCCCCTCAGCACGCCGTGCCTATCAGGACAGGAAAATCGCCGAAAGGGTCGCCTATGTCTACCAGCACTGTCCTGCAGTGAAGAAGATGCTTGACGAAGCGGGTATTACGCCACAGTCCATCCGGAAGGTAAGCGACCTGGAGAGACTTCCCATCATCCGCAAGACCGATCTCATTGAGATGCAGAAGGCCCATCCCCCGTTCGGGGGAATTCTTGCCATTCCTGCGGAGGATGTTGAGCGTATTTTCGTTTCCCCGGGACCGATCTATGAGGTACAGCCATCGCACGTCAGGTGGTTTGCCAAATCATTCTGGGCGGCGGGCTTCCGCAAAGGCGATATCGTGATCAATACCTTTACCTATCACCTCTCGCCGGCGGGGATGCTCTTCCACGAAGCCGTCCGCCACTGCGGTGCCACCGTGGTCGTCGCCGGCACGGGAAATACTGATCTCCAGATACAGGTCATGAAAGAGCTCAGGGTAAATGGCTTCGTCGGCACCCCCAGCTTTCTCATGACCGTTATCAAACGTGCCGAGGAAATGGGGCTGAATATCCGCCGCGACCTCAACCTCAGGCGCGCCTGGTTTACCGGCGAGATGCTTCCCCAATCGCTCAGGAAGACCTTCGAAGGCGAATACGGGATTGATACCTATCAGGCATACGCGGTGACCGAGCCGGGCGGCGCTATCGCCTACGAGTGCCGGGAGAAATCCGGTATGCACCTCATGGACGAATTCATCACCGAGATCGTTGACCCGCAGACAGGCAGGCAACTCGGTCCGGGAGAGGTAGGGGAAATCGTTACTACCCAGCTCCAGAACCCGGACTGGGGGCTGATCCGCTTCGGCACGGGCGACCTTTCCTCTCTTACCACCGAGCCATGCCCCTGCGGGCGCACCGCCTACCGGCTGACCGGCATCCTGGGCAGGGCAGGGGACGCGGTGAAGGTGAGGGGAATGTTCATCGTGGCAAAGCAGGCAGAGCAGGCAATCATGGGGCCCGGCGAGGTCAGCCGCTACCAGCTCATCGTCGGAAGGCGCGAGCACCGCGACGAGCTCACCCTGAGGATTGAACTCAGGGAAGGAAGCAAGACCGACAGGAATAAACTCTCGCTTGACATAAATAACAGGTTCCAGGACATCTGTCGCATCAGGATAGACAGGATAGAGTTCGTAGAACCGGGGACAATCCCGGAAAAGGCGCAGGGGATCAGAGACGAGCGTAAATGGGACTAGCGCAGGCTAAGTCTTTTCCCCGCCGAGATAGGCGGCAATTACCCGCGGGTTGTTCTTGATCTCTTCGGGAGTCCCCTCGGCAATCTTACGGCCGAAGTCAAGCACGACGATGCGGTCAGCAATGTCCATGACCACACCCATATCATGTTCCACAAGCACGATACAGCTTACCCCGTCCCGTAAGACAGGCGTATCGGGGTAGGTCTCTCCCTGGCCCTCAAAAATGTCAATGATGAAGCGGGCGATATCTTCCTTCTCTTCAAGGTTCATCCCCGCCATCGGCTCGTCAAGGAGAAGTACCTTCGGCTCAAGGGCAAGAGCCCTGCCCAGTTCCACGCGCTTGCGCATACCGTAGGGCAGCGTGCCGACGACCTTCTTGCGGATGGGCTCAATTTCAAGAAAGTCAATGATATCCTCCACCGTGCGGCGGTGGGTGATCTCCTCCCGATGCGCCCAGCCGAAGTACATGGCCCCGGTGAGGGCATTTTGCTTCATGAGGACGTGCCTTGCCGCCATGATATTGTCCAGCGTGGTGAGCCCGGTAAAAAGCTCAATGTTCTGGAAGGTCCTGGCCAGTCCCAGCCGGGCAGCCTTATCCGGGCGGATGCGGGTGATATCCTGCCCGTCAAAGATGATCCTGCCGGACTGCGGCTTGTAGAAACCGTTGATGCAGTTGAGGAGACAGGTCTTGCCGGCACCGTTGGGGCCGATGATGGCAAGGATTTCCCGGTCGCGGATTTCGACGTCCACATCGATGAGCGCACGCACGCCACCGAAGGAAAGGTTCAGGTTCTCAATCTTGACCCTTACCTTTTTCTCCGCATTATTTGCGCCTGTGGCCGACTGCTGTGGTACCGTCATCTCCGCCAACGATTAAATCTTAAGAATTTCATCCCGGTGCTCTAGGAGTAGCGGACACCCTTCACCAAGACAGCGCAGCACCCTTCCCAGCGACTTTGATCTCTGTTTCATCCTCCGGGACACTTCCCCGTCCGGGGTAAAATACCTGTCCTGCCCGGTGCACCGGCAAGCACCGTCAGGCCTGACGATGAATGTCACCTCATCGTCGACGTGTTCACAATAGACCGTGGTTGCCGTGACCTGCCAGCGCGGTCCTGCCGAATGGTCCACCATAACCAGTTCTTATCTTACTATGCGGCAAGCGAGGAATTCAAATTATCTTTCCCGTATTCCTTGATGTCCACAGGCTGAAAGGGTAAAATAGGGCTGGTAAGAGACCGTGAGGGCTCGTAGCTCAGCGGTCAGAGCGGCCGGCTCATAACCGGTTGGTCGTAGGTTCGAATCCTACCGAGCCCACTGGAGCTGCGATTGATGAAGGTCCTCGGTATTATCGGCAGCCCCCGCCACGGGGGAAACACGGAAATCCTCGTCAACGAAGTGCTGGCAAGCGTCCGCGAGGAAGGCGCCGCGACGGATGTCTTCCATGTTGCCGATAAGAACATCAGCGGCTGTGACGGCTGCGGGGGGTGTTTTCCCTCCGGCGTATGCAGGATCAAAGATGACATGCAGGAGCTCTACCGGAAGATGGAATGGGCGGATGCCATCGTCTTCGGCAGCCCGGTCTATTTCAACTATGTGACGGCGCAGGCGAAAGCCATTATCGACCGCACGTTCTGCTACCTTGCCAGCCGCAGGCTTCAGGGAAAGGTCGCCGCCCCGGTGCTGGCGCTCCGTAGGATCGGCGGCGGCCAGACACGCGTCCAACTCTTCGGCTGGTTCATCTCCCAGGGGATGATCCCGGTCCGCGGTGCCATCGGCTACGGGGCACAGAAAGGCGAGGTGCGCACCGGCGTCGGCGGCGGGATCAACGTGACCGCGCTTGAAGAAGCCCGCCAGACCGGCAAAGACATCATCGCCATGCTGAAGCGGCTGTCAAAGTAAAAAAACGCTTGCGGCAGCCTTTTATTATGTCAAGAATCCCTCTTTCATCGTTGTGAGAAACTCTACATAACATATATTGTGCGCCCCACTTCCCC
>JAOAEN010000045.1 GCA_026416775.1 Dehalococcoidales bacterium | reverse complement strand
CCTCGGATAAGCCTGATTTGCGCTACGGTCTTGAAATCGCCGACCTTACCGATATTGCCAGAAAGACGGAGTTTGCTGTCTTCCGGTCGGTTGTCAACGCCGGGGGAGTGGTGCGTGGGTTCGCTGCCCCGGGTTGTGCTGCCTACAGCCGCCGCGAGCTTGAGGAACTGAACCAGCTTGCCATGAGCGCCGGGGCCAAGGGCCTTCTCACCATGGCGCTGGGCGAGCCGGGAGGCAGCCTTGATAACCTCACCCATGACATGGTGCGGTCGGTAGCCTCAAAGTTTTTCACTCTCGAGCAGATAAGGGAAATGGCAGTGCGCTGCAGGGCAAATCCCGGTGACCTTCTCCTCATCATTGCCGGGCAGGCAGAGAAGATCTACCCGGCGCTTGACCTGCTCCGCCGGGAGATGGCAAGCCGGCTCCGCCTTGCCGACCCGAATGTCCTTTATTTTGCCTTCATCATTGATTTTCCTCTCATCATGCGCAACCCGGAGACTGGTCGCTGGGAGGCGGTCAATAACCCGTTCACCCACCCGCGGGATGAGGATATCCCCCTGCTTGATAGTGCCCCGGACAGGGTGCTCGGCAAGAACTATGACCTTGTCTGTAACGGGTGGGAGCTTGCCAGTGGCAGCATCCGCATTCACCGTGCGGAACTTCAGCGCAAGATCCTACGCATCCTCGGTTATGATGACGAAAGGATTGACCGGCTCTTCGGGCACATGCTGGAAGCCTTTGAATATGGTGCCCCGCCCCATGGAGGGTTCGGTGCCGGTATTGACCGGACCACGATGATCCTGGCGGGGGAAAACAACATCCGTGAGGTTACCGCTTTCCCCAAGAACCAGGCAGGGGTTGACCTGACCTTCAATGCTCCTTCGCCGGTAACGGAAGCCCAGCTGGCGGAACTACATATCAAACTGCGCGAATAAATAGCCCGTAAGGAGGGAACTTGAAAGTTACCAAGGAAAAAGTTGAGAATTGCCAGGTCTTCCTGACCGTGGAGATGGAACCCGCTGAAATGGAAGAGGGGATGGAGCATGCCTATCAGACGCTGGTGCAGCGGGTGGAAATCCCGGGCTTCCGTAAGGGCAAGGCACCCCGTGCCGTTGTGGAAAGGACTCTTGGCAGGGGCAGACTGCTCGAGGAGGCGATTGACCATATCCTGCCGCAGGCCTACGAGCAGGCGCTAAAGGAGCATGCGATTGAGCCCTACGCCCAGCCGGAGCTGGAAATAACCCAGGCGGAACCTCTTATCTTCAGGGTAGTTGTGCCGCTTACGCCCAGCGTAACTCTGGGGGACTATCATTCCCTGCGGATGAGCCCGGAAACGGCGGAGGTCAAAGACGAGAACATTGAGGCCGTCCTACAGGAACTGCGCCATCAGCATGCCACCTGGGAACCCGTGGAGAGACCCCTTGACTACAACGACCTCGCGGTGATGGATATTGATAGCCACCTTGAGGATAGGCCATATTACCGGAAGCTGGGAGCCCAGATCCAGATTACCCGTGATATGGTTACCCCTGCCCCCAACTTTGGGGACTACCTCATCGGCATGAAGAAGGGGGAAGAAAAGGAGTTTGATATCACCCTTCCTGATGACTACCCCTTGAAGAGCGCGGCGGGCAAGCCGGTGCACTTCAAAATCAAGCTCCACGAGATCAAGGAAGAAAAACTTCCCGAGCTCAACGACGAGTTTGCCGCCCGGATTTCCACGGAGATAAAGACGCTTGATGCGCTCCGTGAGGAGGTGGTCAAGAACCTGCGCGCGCATGCCGAGGAAAACGCTCGCATCGCCTTTGAAGAAAAGCTCATCAACGCGGTTATTGACCAGTGCAGGGTGGAATACCCGCCGATGCTTGTAGAAATGGAGCTTGACCGCCTTATCGATGAACAGGCAAGACGGATTGAGAGGAGCGGGCAGAACCTTGAATATTACCTTCAGAGCCTCAATAAGACCATGGATCAGTACCGTGAGGAGCTCCGTCCCATTGCGGTGAGGAATATCGTCGCCTCGCTTGTCCTGAGCAGGATTGCTGCCGAGGAAAAGGTACAGGTTACCGAGGCAGACGTGGACACCGCCATGAACAACATGGGCTCCGGCTTCGCCGAAGATAGAAGGGAAGAGGTGAGGAAACTCGTGGACACGCCGCAGAACCGCCAGTCCATCTTCCATTCGCTGCGTGTACGCAAGACCATTGAGCGTCTTAAAGAGATCGCTCAGAGTAACGGGGAAGTGAAAGTGAAGGAAAAGGAGGAGGGATGAGATGATGAACTATCAGCCTTTGGAAAGCCTGCCCCGGGATATCATTCCGGGAGTAATTGAGTCCGGACCACGTGGCGAGAGGATGTGGGACCTCTATTCCATGCTTCTTAAAGAGCGCATTATCATGCTCTTTACCCCCATTACCGATCCGGTTGCCAACGTGATCATTGCCCAGCTTCTCTATCTTGAGAGGGAAGACCCGGACCGAGACATCAGTATGTATATCCAGAGCCCCGGCGGGGTAATTAGCGCCGGTCTTGCCATCTACGACACAATGCAGCTCATCCGCCCGCAGGTCTCCACGATCTGCGTCGGGATGGCGGCAAGCATGGCAACCGTGCTCCTCTGCGCCGGTGCCAAGGGCAAGCGCTACGCCCTACCCCATGCCACCATCCACATGCATCAGGCGGTGGGTGGTGCGCAGGGCCAGGCAACCGATATTGCCATTGCGGCGCGCGAGATCATGAGGCAGCAGGATATCATCCGTGATATCCTCGTCAAGCATACCGGTCAGCCTTTAGACAAGATCATCCACGATACCGATCGCGACTTCTACCTGAACCCCGAGCAGGCGGTGGAATACGGTATCATTGATGAGGTCCTGAAGCGTCCGGACGATAAAAACAACAAAAAATAAAAAGTCTTTCCTGTAGTTCGTCTGCTGAAAAGCCCCTTTCCGCGGAAAGAGGAAGGGGCTTTTTTGTATACGAAATAGCCTGCCGGCTAGGAGGGCAGTTTGTCCTTTACCACCGCATCGATTTCTTCCGTCAGGTCGTAGCCCGTGATAGGGTTTCCTCTGTCATCCACGACCCGGCGGTCCTTCGTTATCCGTATCTTTCCTTCACTGAAGACCTTGAGGGTGGCAATGGTCAGCGGGAGCTCGCGCACCGCCCCGTGCTGACGAATTGCCCGGAAGAGGTTGTTCTGTTCTCCCTCCGTCCGTTTTATCTCCGCAACGGTCTTTCCCTTAATCTCCTCCCAGTAACGGTCAAAGGCCCTGCCGCGTATCGGAAAGGTGCAATAGGTGGCGGTGGGGCCCATATCAAGTTCGGGGATAGCAACATGCATTTTGATACCCTGAATGGTGGCCTTCGTCTCAATCAGTTTCCAGATAACTTCCTGCCAGGTGCCGGCGGGACCGCCCGGGGCTGCCGGATGGAGGTTGATGATGTCAAATGTATCACAGAGGAGCGGAGAGGCGATGAGCATGTACCCGGCAAGAATACAGAGGTCGGGGTGGAAACGTTCAAGCCTCCTGATAATTTCCCTGTCGTAGTCGATGCGCCAGGGCGGCAGGGGCTGATCGGGATCGGGGTTGGGCATGCCGCGCATCCTGCGGTATTTCTGGTAGGAAAAGCATACCAGCGGGATCCCGTAGCCCTGCACCATGTCAAGGTACTGGTCGGTCGGCTCCGTTTCACCGCGCTCGCGGCTGCAGAAGACGAACTCAATCTCCGCGTCAAGCTCCCCGGATAGTATTGCTTCCTGCGCCGCCCGCAGCAAAGCCCTTGAGCCGGGCCCGCGTCCCGTGGAAAACCAGCCAATCTTATACTTTCCTGCCATGTCTACCTCCTCGGACGCATTTGGGTTTTCAATCTTGCCCAGGCACTGTGAAAGTGTACCAGAATACCCGATCTTTTCCCGCAGATTTTCCCCTCTCGCAGTGCCCTGAGGAACTCTTCTCTGGTGTTGAAATCGGGCATTTCAATATAGACGTTACCGATCTCATTCACGCTGTGGGCATCGCTGCCGGCGGTGGGGGCAATCCCGTATTTGGCCGCAAAGGCATGTGCCCGGTTGGAACAGCTCGGGAACGGACTGCGGGCATTGAGCACTTCCATGGCATCAATGTCCGAGGCCAGCATCTCGATGAACCTTTCCTTCAGTGCCGAACCGCGTATTGTTTCGAAAGGGTGCGGGATGTTCACCAGCCCTCCCTGCTCCCGGATACGTTTGACTGCCTCTTCCGGTGTGATCCCGCTGGGGATGGTTTCCTTGAGAAACATGCCCATGATCTCGCCTTCCGTGGTCAGTATTTCCTCGGCGACGATGACCTTGAACGGGGCAATCTTCTGCATCGCAAGTGCCCCCTCTGCCGTGCCGTGGTCGGCGATGGCGATGCAGTTTATCCCCAGCTCCTGACAGCGCGCAATGATTGCTTCAAGGGGCGTCTGGCAGTCCATGGAATACCGCGTGTGGACATGAAGGTCGGCTTTAATCAAGGCAGCTCTTCCTTTCCTTATGTAAACATAAGTTTATAATCTCAGTTTCTCCGCTCTGGTGAGGGGTTCGGCCCTGCCGTCTTTCAGCACCACGGTATCTTCAATTCTCACGCCGCCCCATCCCGAGATATAGATCCCCGGCTCCACGGTGAACACCATGCCCTCCTGAAGGAGTTCCTCGGAGCTGAAACTGAGACGGGGTAACTCATGCTCGGCAAGCCCGACCCCGTGCCCCAGCGAGTGTCCGAAGGCCTCACCGTAGCCTGCCTGCTCGATGAGCCCCCTCGCGATGCCGTCGGCTTCCTTCCCCATCATCCCGGCGCGGATAGTGTTGATTGCCGCTTCCTGGGCTTTAAGGACGGTGGTATATACCTTCATGAATGTCTCGTCCGGTCTTCCGGCGCAGACGGTACGTGTCATATCGCAGGCATAGCCGCGGTACCTTGCCCCCATGTCAATTACCACCGGCTCGCCTTCTTCAACCACCTTATCGGACGGTTTGGCGTGGGGAAGGGCTGACCGTGCCCCGGAAGCGACAATGATTTCAAAAGGTAATGTTTCGCTTCCCCTCTCGCGGGTTGCCTTTTCCAGTGCCCAGGCGATTTCTTTTTCGGTCAGTCCAGGGCGGATGAGCCCTGCCGCTTCCATGTAGGCGCCGTCTGCGATGGCGGCTGCCTTGCGGATGAACTCAATCTCCTCCGCCTCTTTTACCGCCCGCATTGCTTCCACAAGCCCGCTGGTGGCAACCATTTCTACCTCCAGCCCTTTCCGTTTCAGGGCATCCACAAGCTGCTGGTAGAAATGATAGCTCACATCCGAGGCTTCAAATCCGAGCTTTCTTATCCCCATTTCGTCAAGGAGCGCGGGAAACCAGTCGGTGAGGTTGTTGGCAATCCGCAGAATTTCACAACAGCTTGCCTGGCCCAGTGCCTGTTCGGTGTAGCGGAAATCGGTCGCCAGCACCGCCTTGCGGGCACTGATAATCAGGTAACCGGCAGAGCCGTCAAAGCCGGAGAGGTAGCGGCGGTTTTCCTGCTGGGTGATGAGGATACCGTCAAGACCTTTTTCGTTCAGCCTGTGGCGCAGTCTCTGGATACGGTGGATCACTGTTTGCTCCCTTCACGTGCCAGGGGATGGGCAGAAAGATATATCTGGCGTGTCCGGCTCTGGGTGACATGGGTATAGATCTGGGTGGTGGAAAGATCAGCATGTCCCAGAAGTTCCTGGACAACCTTGAGGTCTGCCCCGCCATCGAGGAGATGAGTGGCAAACGTATGGCGCAGCATGTGGGGATGGACCTTCTTATTGATCCGGCGGGCATACTTTGCCAGTATCTTCTGAATAGTTCGGGCAGGAAGTCTCTCTCCGTAGCGGCTCACGAAAAGGGCACGGTTCTTCTTCCCGCCAAGGAGCAGCTTCCTGCCGTCACTGATGTAGGTCTGCAGTGCCCGCACTGCAGGCTCGCCGATGAGCACGATCCTCTCTTTGGAACCCTTACCCCACACTCTGATCTCGCCGGTGGCAAAGTTTATCTGCTCTACGTTGAGGTTCACGATCTCGCTTACCCTAAGCCCGGCGGCATAGAGTAGCTCAAGCAATGCCCGGTCGCGCTGTCCCTGCGGCGTGGTGGTATCGGGTAGCTCCACAAGACGCCGTGCATCGTCCACGGTGAGGAATGAAGGCAGTCGCCTGTCCAGCCTGGGGGAGACCGTCGTCTGCGCCGGGTTTGCCGAAAGCATCTCCTCGCGCACGAGGTAGCGGTAGAAAGAGCGGATGGCGGAAAGCTTCCTTGCCATGCTGGACTTGGCGTAACCGTTTTCCATGAGGTGGGCGAGGTAGCTACGCAGGACCTGGCGGTTGACATCCTTCAGGGAGTCTATCTTCCTTTCGCGAAGAAATCGGAAAAACTCCATGAGGTCGCCCGTGTAGTTACGCACGGTATAGCGCGAGGCATTCTTTTCCGCTTCCAGATAGTTGACGTACTGCTGGAAGATCTCCTGCATGAAAAATCCTCAAAACCCGTCCCTTCGGCGCTGTTAACCCTTCAGCTCTTCTATTTTACCCCTGAATTTACATTTTGTGCACCATGCCTGTTGTCCGTGCTGGGTAAGCAGGCTACCGCATTCGGGGCACGGTTGCGGGAGCGGGCGGTAACGGGTAACAAATGTGCATTCGGGATAGCCGCTACACCCGTAAAAGGTGCGTTTCTTCTTGCTCACCCTTTCCATTATCTCCTTGCCGCACTGGGGGCACTTCGCACCGGTCTTTATCTGGTAGGAACGGGCAAATCTACATTCGGGATAGCCACTGCAGGCGATGAACTTACCAAAACGTCCCGTTTTTACGACGAGTGGTTTACCGCACTCGGGGCATAGCTCACCAGTCGGTTCTTCAGAAAGTCTCACCTTCGCTGCGGTCTGTACTGCTTTTTCAAGGTCTTTCTCAAAAGAAGTGTAGAATTCCTGGATGACATCCCGCCAGTTACGCTCGTTACCGGCAATCTTGTCCAGATCGTCTTCCATCTGGGCGGTGAACTTGATGTTAATGATATTCGGGAAATACTGCACAAGCAGATCATTTGTCTTGAAGCCAAGCTCCGTTGGCTGAAAGACGCCCTTTACTTTGCGCACGTAGTCACGCTCCTGGATCGTGGAGATGATCGGGGCATAGGTGCTCGGTCGCCCGATCCCGTACTGCTCAAGCGTTTTCACCAGGGTGGCTTCGGTGTAACGGGGGGGCGGCTGGGTGAAGCGCTGCTCCGGAAACACCCCGAGGTAGTCCAGCCCCTCTCCCTTCTTCAGGGTGGGCAATTGTGTCTTCGCGCCTTCTTCTGTATCGCTCTCATCGGTGCTTTCGCTGTAAAGGACCATGAACCCCGGAAACCTGTTGACCGAAGCTGATGTACGCAGCAGGTAAGCGGTACCGTCTCTGGCCTCAATGTCAACGGTGGTACTGTCAAAAACGGCTGCCGCCATCTGGCTTGCGACCATGCGTTTCCAGATGAGGTCGTAAAGACGGTACTGGGAGACGGTCAGGTATTTCCTGATGATCTCCGGCTCGCGGTGGATACGGGTGGGACGGATTGCTTCATGGGCTTCCTGGGCGAGGCGGCTCTTCGTGGCATAGGAACGGGGGCGGGGTGGCAGATAGCTGGCGCCGAACCTCTCCCGGATATAGGCTACCGTCTCGGCAACGGCGGATGCGGCAACGTAGGTTGAGTCGGTACGCATATAGGTGATAAGACCGACATTCCCTTCTTCACCAACGGGCAGACCTTCGTAGAGCTGCTGGGCGATTGCCATTGTCTGCTTGGCGGTAAAGCGTAGCTTGCGCCACGCTTCTTGCTGGAGGGTACTCGTGGTGAAGGGTGGCGCCGGCTGTCGCTTCAGCTCCTTGGTTTTTACTTCAAGGACGGTATAACCCGCCCTTTCCAGTACCCGTTTTATTTTCTCTGCTTCTTCCCGGGTCTTGATTTCCAGTCTCCTGCCCCCGGCAAGTCCGACCAGGGTGGCACGGAAGGGTGTCTTTTGCTTCTTCTTGCTGAGCTCAACCTCGATTACCCAGTATTCTTCCGGTTTGAACTCCTGTATTTCCCGCTCACGGTCAACGATTATCTTCACCGCTACCGATTGCACCCTGCCTGCAGACAGGCGCTTTCTCACCTTCTTCCATAAGAAAGGTGATATCCTATAGCCGACGATCCTGTCCAGTATCCGCCGTGCCTGCTGGGCATCCACAAGGTGCATGTCAATACCGCGCGGGTTGCGGAAAGCCTCCCTGACTGCTTCCTCGGTTATCTCGCG
>JAOAEN010000044.1:6467-8301 GCA_026416775.1 Dehalococcoidales bacterium | reverse complement strand
CCCTCATCCTGCTCTGGTGTGGCATCGGTACGGCGATGGCAATCGCCACGCAGAGCCTGCTGGTCAGGATCGTCCTAGGGCTGATTGCCTGCGCCGTTAGCTGGCATGTCATCACCATCCGTACAAAACGCAGAGAGCCACCCCCCGTCGCCCAGGTCTTTGACCGGATTGCCCCGTCTTGGTATAACTACCGGCACCACTCCATCTTCACCGCCGAACTTGAGGCACTCGCCGGGCGCTGGCAAAAAGGCAGACTCCTCAACGTGGGCTGCGGGCATGGGGCGGACTTTCTGCCCTTCAAAGAAGGCTTTGAACTGCACGGGATAGATATTTCCGCCGGCATGCTTCATCAGGCAAGAAGGTTTGCGGCAAAATACCGGCTTGACGTGAGCCTGGTAAGGGGAGATGCGGTCTGTCTCCCCTATGCCGATGGCTCCTTTGACCATGCCATTGCCGTGGCGACCTACCACCACATCCCGCGGGAAGCAGACAGGCTCATGGCATTACGGGAGCTATACCGCGTGCTCAGGCCCGGGGCTGAAGCCTTCATCACCTGCTGGCACCGCTGGCAGGTAAGGTTCTGGCTGAAGCAAAGGGACGTGCTCGTCCCCTGGAGGACAGAGGAAGGCGTCTTCTACCGCTACTACCACCTCTTCTCCTTCGGCGAGCTGGAAAGGCTGGTAAAACAAGCCGGCTTCCGCCTGATAACCTCGCATGCGGAAAGCCGCCACAGGTCTGCCGTCAGATTCCTCTGCCGCAATGTATGCGTGCTCGTCAGGAAAGAGTGAGGCTCACTTCTGCGTTTTTACCCTGAGATAGCTGCCATCCGTGACGAAGGTGACCGACCCGTGCTCGTCCGTCCGGTAGATGTTATCACGGCCAACCAGACCTTCCAGGCGCCCGATAACATCCCCATCGGGAAGACCGTAGCGGTTGGCCGCACCCACGCTGATGACCGCAAGCTTCGGTCGTACCATGGAAAGGAACTCGGGGCTGCTGGCCGTTTTTGACCCGTGATGGGGGACTTTAAGCACCGTGCAGCCGTCAAGGGCACGCCGCCGCAGGAGCTCCCACTCCTCGGGGGCGGCGATATCACCGGTAAGAAGGAAGCTCACCGCACCACATTCAAGGCTCAGGACGATGCTCTTCTCTTCCCGGGCTGCACTCACCTCCGGCACATAAAGCACGTCAAGGAAGGCCCCGCCCCCGAGGCTGATACGCTGCCCCGTAGCGGCAGGCAGAACTTCAATATCCCTTTCGTCAACCAGCCTCAGCCATTCACGCGACAGGGACGAGTTTGCCCCGGAAGGCGGGTAAAGCACCCGCCCGACCTGATAGCGCCGCAGGACCTCCACGAGCCCGGCGAGGTGGTCCTCATGCGGATGGGTGAGCACCACAAGGTCAATGGACCTATCCCAGAATGGCATATGCTCCCCGAGCCTCAGGGAGATTTCCCGCGGGCTTGGCCCGCCATCAACGAGCACCTGACGGCTCCCCCGCCGGATGAGGACGGCGTCCCCCTGCCCCACATCAAGAAAGCTCACGGTAAGGTCATCCTCCGGAAAGGTGACTGCCGTACCGGCGATAAGCGCTGCCAGAAGTAGAAGCGGAAGTACAAGCCAGCGGGCACCGGAAAGCATCCCCGCCCGGGACAGGTCCATCCCCGTACGGGCGCTGTGGAAAGAAACAAGACGCCTGTGCCGCCAGCGGTAGTATACGGCAACCGCCACGATAAGCACCGCATAGTAGCCGAATACCCAGAATAGGCTGACGGATGGTATCTCAAGCGAGGCAAATGAGGGGGCTGCTGCAAGCCTGATTACCGCAACCATGT
>JAOAEN010000044.1:285-6457 GCA_026416775.1 Dehalococcoidales bacterium | reverse complement strand
CCTGCCCCAGAGGCAGCCAGATAGCCCCGCCGCAGGCGGTGACCACCCCAACGCTGATAGTCAAAGGGAGCACCGGCACGGTAAGAAGCGTGGCCAGGGGAGCCACTGGCGAAAAGATGCCGAAGTAACGGACGATAAGGGGCAGAACTGCGATGATTGCGGCAAGGCTGGCACCAATCGTATCAATAACCGCTCCTGAAAGCAGGTGCCAGATGCCCCCGCCCTCCGGCACCAGGCGCTCCCTGAACGAGCGCAAGACCGGGTAGATGAAGATGAGCCCCAACATGGCAAGAAAGCTGAGCTGGAAAGAAACGTCACCAAGGATGTACGGGCTTATACCCGCCATGATGGCNCCGGCAAGAAGAATGACAACCACGGCGCTGCGCTGCCTGCCGAGAGCCTCGGCGAGGAGAAAGAGCCCCGCCATGATGGCGCTGCGCACCACCGGCGGGCTCATCCCGGTAAGCAGAGCGTAAACCCAGATTGCCGCAAGGGCAAGCCACACGTAGACATAATGCCTTCTGCCGAAAAGCAGGATGCCCGCACCGAGCATGATGCCCGCCATGATGCTGATGTTAAGCCCGGAGATGGCAAGGAGGTGAAAGGTGCCGCTGCGTGAGAAAGCCTCATTCAGCCAGCCGGGGATGTTAGACCGTATCCCGAGCAGGATGCCCTGGGCAAGCGAGGCCTGGGGCTCGGGGAGCACCCGGGCAAGCACCCGGGAGAGTCTTTCCCTCACGGCATAGACCCATCTCAGGAATGCCAGCCCGTCCCCCGTCCCGAGCACTTCCACCCGCGGGTAGTACATGATGCTGTAGATTCCGTGGTGCTCAAGGTAACCCCGGTAGTCAAAATCGTCAAGGTGCGGCGGTGTCCTGAGCTCTCCGCTGAGTCTGAGGACATCCCCGTAGTGACGGTCCGGGTACCGCGGGACAAGGACGAGCAGCTTGCCGCCGACATCATGCCAGCCGTCATCAAGCCTGATGGCGGACACCTCTACCGTGAGGCGAGTGTTCCTGTCCCTGATATCGGCATCACCCGCCACCATGCCTTCAATTTCAAAAGTCCCCCGGTCGTTGTAGTAGCGCAGGTCTTGTTCATCAAATTCGTAAAGGCTGGCAGAGGCATGGGCATCTGCCGCCACGAAGGCAACGATCCCGAGGGCCAGGGTAATCAGGAGTCTACCGTGACGGCGCAGGATGAGGAATACCGCAAGAGGCACAAGCGCCCCGGCAACAAAAACGAGCGGTAGGCGCACCCAATGGCCGGTAAGAATGCCACCAAGCCAGGCGAGGCCCAGCCCGATGATGACCATGAAGCGAGCTCCCTAGTCCCCCACGGTGATGAGACCGCGGATTTTCTCAAGCGTCGCCAGCCCGAACCCCTCAACCTCAAGCAGCTCGTTGACATCGCGGAAGTACCCGTGCGACATACGGTAGTCAACAATCGCCCGGGCACGTTTCTCGCCGACTCCGGGCAGCGCCTCAAGAAGCCATACCTCGGCAGTGTTGATGTTGACCTTCTGCGGTGCGCCCTGCCAACCCTGCCGCGGCACGTTCAGTTCGAGATACGAAGCATCGGCATCACCGGTAAGACCGCCCGCCGCCCGGATAAGCTCATCAAGCGTATCGCCCGCCTCATACGGGTAAATCCCCGGGTTATTCACCTCACCACCGATGTAGACCGAACCGGCCACTAGCGGCGTTTCCGGCGGGATAACCTCAATGACACGCTCCCGGCCCAGCCTTACCCCGATGCCCACGGCACCAGCGATGATGACCAGAAGGCAGAGGACAACTACACACCATACTGCCAGATTTGACTTCAAAGCCACAAAAAATTCTCTCCCGGAGATTGCTTTTCAGGGATAAACGTTCCCGAAAGGACGGCGGGAGCGGCTTCAAGAAAGGCGATTCCCCTGAAGGAGTGAAGGGCAGGGGACACCCTGCGCAAACCTGAGCCAGGCATCAGCAACCGTTTCTAGAGCCCGCGGATCGTGGCACGCAGGGCTTCCTCGGCATCCTTGGTGGTTACCGCAATGATCTGGTCGCCGGCGCGGAGGACAGTGTTCGGGGCCGGCGTGCGTACCGAGCCATCATGGGAAATGATGAGGACGAGGCTACTGCCCGCCGGAAGAGTGAGGTCCTTTACCATCTTACCCACCGTGGCGGAATCCTGGGCAATCTTCACCTCCACGATGACCAGACCCTTTTCTTCTATCGTCAGAAGATGGGTGAGGGTGTGGGTGGGGATTGCCCGCTCAATTGCCTCGAGGATGATATTGGTCGTGCTGATGGTGACATCCACCCCCAGCTTCTTGAAGAGGAGAGCATTCTGCGGGTTACGCAGGCGGGCAATGGTCAGGGGCACGTTATGCTTGTGTTTGGCAACCTGGCAGGCCACGAGGTTGTCCTCATCATCCCCGGTCACGGCAACAAAGATGTCCGCCCGCCCGGTGCCGACCTCGGCAAGAACCGCCGCCTCACAGCCGTCACCGCGGTAGCAGACACTGCCCAGTTCATCGGTGATCACCTTGCAAACACGGGGGTCCCGCTCAATCACCAGCACCTCATGTCCTTCATTGAGAAGTGCCTTGAGGAGATAATAACCGATGCGTCCGCCGCCAACAATGATGATATACATTGCTTGCTACTTTTCCGGTTCAGTCTCCTGACTGCCGCTTTTCTCCACCTTCTCACGTAGAAGCTGGGCAATGATCTTGGTGGGACTGATGGTCTCAAGCCCCAGGGCGCGGTACATTTCCTCACGCAGCGGATCATAGATCCGGCAGACCACCCGGGGGACATTGAAGATATGCTTGGCTATCTGGCAGGCCATGACATTCCGGTTGTCACCCTGCGTCACCGCAACGAAAACGTCACACTCCTCAATACCCGCTTTCTTAAGGGCTTCCTGGTCAATACCGTTGGCCAGAAGGGCTGTCCCCCTGAAGGAAGATGGTAGACGATGGAAGGCATAGGCATCAATATCAAGGACGGTCACTTCATGACCGTCTTCATCAAGCAGGGCGGCGAGTCTGGCACCGACCCGTCCGCATCCCATGATCATCACTTTCATCGTAGGAACCTAATCTTGGCCAGCAACGGTATGCTGTTGATAGAGTATAACGGGACAGGGGGAATTTTTCAATACGTAGGGGACGACATTGCCCAGGCTGAACTGACCGAAGCGCTGCTTGTAGGAGATGCCCATGAGGATGAGGCTGACGCTCCTTTCCACCGCCTCATCAACGATCGCCGGACCGACCTCCCTTGCCTGAAGGACATCCGTCTCAACCTCGTAGCCCTCCTCGGCAGCGATGCCCTCGGCGTTGTCAAGGATATCCTCAGCCTTCTTTATCTCCGACTCAATCTCCGCATCAAGGGGCAAGGCCCGCTTAACGGTGACCACATAGACCACCAGCACCTTACCCTTATTTATCTTGGCAAGGCGGCAGGCAAGCTTCACCGTCTCTTCATCCACGTCCCTGATGCCACCAACCGGCACCAGAATCTGTCGGAACATTACCAGAAATCCCTCCGGTTACTGCAAAACCCTGTCATTATAACCTCATCCCTAAAAACCTACAATACCCCGACCGCCTACAGTTTTTCAAGTCTTACCCCCAGCTCCTCTCGCTTCCTGCGCGCACGGCGGTAGAGGACATAACCCCCGTAGAGGAGCATTCCGCAGGCCATCCATCCCAGCCCCGCCCAGCGGCTGAACGGCTGGGTGATCATGATCACCACCCAGATGCCACCCGTCCCGAGCAGCCCCAGAAGCGCCGTCACCGGCAGCTCCCTGCCGCCGGATGTCCTGAGATTCCACCTGATCCTGAAAGGACGCGCCAGATCAGGCCTCTTCACCCTAAGGGCGATGATCGCCGCATGACCGAAGGCAAAGCAGAGCAGAGAACCAAACACGTAGATGGCACCGAGGTCCACGAAAAAGTCCGGGTTCGTAAAGCCGGGACAGAGCATCAGGATGGCGATGGCACAGAAGAGGATAATCGCCATATGCGGCGTCCGGAAACGGTGATGGATCCTGCCCAGGGTCATCGGCAAAAGCCCGTGGGACGACATATTGTAGGTCAGGCGCGAGATACCGAGCAAGCCGGCATTGGTGGCGGTAAGCAGGATGCTGGCACCGAGGACGGCCACCAGCGGTTCAAATATCCCGCGCAGTAGCGGTGATGGCAAATGTGCCGCAATCCCCGCAATCGGGTCACGCGCCCAGCCGCTCACCGGGTCACCAAGCAGCCGCGGAGTCATCGCGGAAAGCGCCACGACGGAAATCCCGCCGAAAAGCAAAAGCACCACAACAATCATCAGCACATACGCCTGCGGGATCCTCTCCGTGGGCTTTCGTGTCTCCTCGGCAAGCTGGGAAACCGTCTCCACGCCCGTAAAACACAGGGCGGCGATCGCAATCCCCATGATGAAGTTGGACAGCGAAGGCCAGTTACTCTCGCCGAGCTCGTTCTGCCCGAACATGTTCTGCCAGAGAACCGAAGGCTCAGGCGCCAGGATCAGGACAATGCCGAGGACGACCAGGGCAATCTGCACCGCCAGCCCGAAGACAATGAAAAAGATGTTCACCGTCGCCGATTCTCTTATCCCGAGCACGTTGATCACCATGAGCAGGAAAATGAGTCCGATCGCAACGAAGGTGCCCACCGCATGGTTGTTGAGAACCGGCCAGAAGTAGGAAAGATAAGGCGGGATGGTATAGGCGGAAATCGCCATGGTGGCGATGTAGCTCAGCATGAGCGCCCAGCCGGCAACAAAGCCCCAGAAGCTGCCGAAGCCATGCCGGGCAAAGCTCGCCGAGCCACCAGCCTCGGGGATCATGGCACTACCCTCGGCATAGGTCAGGGCATTGAAGATGTAAAGTATGCCGGCAATCCCCAGCACGATGGGGGTCGCTCCCAGCGCCACCAGCGCCACGATACCGAGGGCATAATAAATCGACGAGCCAACATCCCCGTAGCCGGCACTGAAAAGGGCAGGAACCCCCAGTACCTTCTTCAGGTGGAAATGCTTGATACGGCGGGGACGGTAGACCCGGTCACCGGGACGTAACGGTAGCTGGTCGGGCATATTAGTTTTTCATCCCAGCACAGGTTGCTGAGGATTAACCATAATTTTAGACTCTGGCTTTTGTAAAGTCAAATGCCCCGCCATTACTTGACAAAAGTATCCTCTCTTACTACAATTATGCCAAATGGCGACAAAAATCCAGGGCTGTCCAAGATGATCATCAGGACAAGAGTCTTTGAAATTGCTCACGGAAAATACCATAACCTCACTGATCTTGCCACGGCCATGGGACTTTCCGTAAGCCAGGTCTACCGCGTGAAGGAAGGAAAACGCGGCATCAACCAGAAATTTATCATCGGGGCAAAAAAGGCCTTCCCCGAGTACCGTCTTGATGAGCTGTTTTACTTCGCCGAAGAGGAAAAACCCCCGGACCGCACCCCTAAAGGGGGAAAAAACAAGCCGCCCCGACCGAAGAAGCAGGAAGAATAAAAGCTACTGGGAAGCAGGAGAGGCGGGAGCCTCGGTGGTCTCAACACCTCCGGTGTCTTCCGCCTGAACCCGTCGGAGCGCCTGCGGATCCCTGATATGATCAATAAAAAGCACGCCGTTGAGGTGGTCAATCTCGTGTTCCAGCGCCTGAGAAAGCAGTCCTTCCGCTTTGATGCGCAGGGGTTTACCTTCACCGTCAAGGGCTCTGACCGTCACTGATTCGGCACGGTAAAGCTCGCCAATGTAGCCCGGGATGCTGAGACAGCCCTCCGTTACCAGGCGCTCACCTTTCCGCCGCACCACCTCCGGGTTGACGAGAATAATATCCTCCTTTCCTTCCGGAAGACAGATCACCACAACCCGCAGGGAAACACCGACCTGCGGGGCGGCAAGCCCCACCCGCCCGTCCTCGGCATGAAGGGTCTGATGCATGTCGCTGATGAGCTTTTTCACCGACCGATCAATACCGGGAACTCTTTTTGCCTTTTTGCGCAGGACAGGATCAGGGACAACCCGGATAGGAAGGACTGCCATGGACTGTCTCCTCGTGACTTTCTACTTCCAGTTTAGCCAACAAGCGTAACGGGGTCAATATCCACGATCCAGCCAGCAGGAAAATCAACCACGGAGAGGAATTCCGCAAG
>JAOAEN010000044.1:0-275 GCA_026416775.1 Dehalococcoidales bacterium | reverse complement strand
GCTGCCAGCGGAACCTCCCCCGCAGGCGGTGGGGAAACGCCGGAGCCGCACCGAGGACCTCAATACCTCCCAGACCGCGGGAGCTGATTTCGTGCTCAAGCTGTTGCCTCATCCTTTCCGCCTCGCGGCGGCAGAGGGCATCACTGGTATGGGCATAGACAAGCCGGGCAAGGCAGTTGAACGGCGGCTGCCGCAGCTTATGGCGATAGGTGATTTCCCTCTCGTAAAACGCGATATAGTTGTGAGAGGCAGCCGCTTCCACGGCGTAATGGCGG
>JAOAEN010000043.1 GCA_026416775.1 Dehalococcoidales bacterium | reverse complement strand
GCCGAATGACGCTTGAAGAGAAGGTATCATTGCTTGCCGGCATTGATTTCTGGCACACCGGGTCGGTTGAGCGGCTCGGCATCCCCTCCATCAAAATGACGGACGGCCCCCACGGGGCACGGACGATGTCCGATAAAGACCCGAACCTGACGCTACCGGCGACCGCTTTCCCCGTGGGTGTCGCCATGGCGGCGACCTGGAACACCAGGCTCATAGAGCGTGTCGGTGCGGCGATAGGCAGGGAAGCCCGTGCGCGGGGCTGTGCTGTGCTCCTTGCCCCCTGTGTCAACATCCACCGCATTCCCCTGGGCGGCAGGAACTTTGAGAGCTTTTCCGAGGACCCTTACCTTTCGGCACGGATGACGGTTGCCTATATCAGGGGGGTGCAGAGCCAGAAGGTGGCAGCCACGGTGAAGCACTTTGCCCTCAACAACTCCGAGTTTGAAAGGCTCACCATAAGCTCGGATGCCGCAGAAAGGACGATCCGGGAGATTTACTTCCCTTCATTTGAAGCGGCGGTGAAGGAGGCGCATAGCTGGGCCCTCATGTGCTCCTATAACCGTGTTAACGGGGTTCATGCTTCCGAGAACCGCTGGCTTCTCCGCGAGGTGCTTAAGGTGGAATGGGGGTTTGACGGAGTTGTCGTTTCCGACTGGTTTGCCACCCACAGCACTGTGCCTGCGGCAAATGCCGGGCTTGACGTTGAGATGCCGGGCCCGCCGCGGTATTTCGGGAAGGCCCTCGTTGATGCCGTCCGCCGTGGCGAGGTTGCTGAAGCGGAAATAGATGATAAGGTAAGGCGTCTTCTCCGCCTCATGGCAAGGACAGGTGCCCTTGATAAGAAGTTCGGACAGCCGGCAAGGATACCGCGCTTCCGCAGTCACCGCCGGCTTGCCCGCGAGATCGCTGCGGAAGCGATCGTGCTCCTCAAAAACGAGGGGGATATCCTTCCTCTTAACAGGAGAAAACTAAGGAAAATCGCGGTTATCGGTGCCAATGCCATCTTCGCCCGCACGGGTGGGGGCGGCAGCTCCCAGGTGTGTCCCTACCAGAAGGTGCCACCGCTTGAGGTGCTCCGCAGGCGCCTACGCGGTAAGGTTGAGGTCGGCTACGAGCTGGGATTTCCGAACAACATCGCCACGCTGCCGCTTGACCCCTCATATCTCTGGACCGATACAGGAAAGCGCACCCGCGGGCTTACCGGGGAGTACTTTGCGGGAAGTGACTTTTCGGGTGACCCGCTGATGGTGCGGGTGGACAGGTCGTTTGAGTTCCGCTGGATTGCCGGCACGGGCCCCTGCCGCGAAATCAGGGGAGGCGATTTTTCCATCCGCTGGCAGGGCTTTTTTGACCCTCCGGCAGACGGGCGCTACCGCTTCGGGCTGGCAACCAACGGCTGGGTGCGCATCATGGTTGACGGCAAGGTCGTCGCCAGTAACTGGGGTAACCCGCCACTTGCAATTGAGCTTTTCATCCCGCCCGAGGTCCCCGGGGAGGTCGATCTTGAGCGCGGCAGGCTCTACCCGATCACCGTTGAGTTTACAAAAAACCCGCTTGACAGGTTACCGGCACGGAGCATCCGCCTCGGCTGCAACCTGCCGCTGCCGGACGATCTCATCGGGCGTGCCGTGCGGCTTGCCGCTTCGGCTGATGCCGTCATCATCTTTGCCGGGCTTTCCGAGGAATACGAAAGCGAGGGCTTTGACCGCAGGTCCATGGAGCTTCCGGCCGAACAGGTAGAAGCCATCCGCAGGGTCACCGCGGAGAACAGAAAGACCATCGTTGTCCTGAATAACGGTGCCCCTCTCGGCATGGAGGACTGGGCTGATGCGGTACCGGCCATCCTCGAGGCGTGGTATCCCGGTGAGGAAGGTGCCCGTGCCATCGTCGATGTGATCTTCGGTGATGTCAATCCTTCGGGGAGGCTGCCGGACACCTTTCCCCGCCATCTTGCCGACAGTCCCGCCTTCCCAAACTACCCCGGCAACGCCGGTAGCGTGCGCTACGGGGAAGGTATCTTTGTCGGCTACCGCCACTACGATGCCCGTGGTATTGAGGTGCGCTTCCCGTTCGGGCACGGGCTTTCCTATACCAGCTTTCAATACCGTAATTTGCGGGTGACGCCACCTGCGGGACGGAAGGGGCAGGAAGTGAGGGTGGAAGTTGATATCACCAATACCGGGAGGAGGAAGGGCAGTGAGGTGGTGCAGCTTTACGTGGGCGATGTCGAGGCGGCCGTCCCGCGCCCGCCGCGGGAGCTAAGGGCATTTGCCAAGGTAACCCTTTCCCCTGGAGAAACGAAGCCGGTGGTTTTTCTGCTCGGCGAAAGGGACTTTGCCTTTTTTGACGAAGCGTCCGGACACTGGGTTGCCGAGGCGGGTGAGTTTACCATCGAGGTGGGCAGTTCCTCGCGCGATATCCGCGCCAGGGCCGGTTTCACCCTTCTTCCCTGAAGTCCGGGCTAGGTCTTTTCCTCTTCCTCGCCACCGCCGCGGTGCCTCAGGGCATTGACCAGCGCCAGTGCCCTCAGGTCGGCAGGGAGCGTTTCCCAGTCCGCGTCTTCCCTGAGGGTCTCCAGTTGCTTGAGCAGGGCTTTATCATCCAGTTTGAGGCTTCCGGCGCGGTAGTCCTCCACGAGGAGCCGGATAACCTCTCTGTGGTTCTTCGTCTTCTGCCCGGGGATCTTCACCCGGACGGTCGCGGTCTTTGCTCCCGAGTCTGATTTACTCACCTTCTTTGCCAGGTTCATGATGCCGCTGGCAACCTCCAGGGCCTGGTTGATGATGTTGGAGGCCTTTGTCTGTGCTTCCTCAGCCGCCTTCTCCCTGGTCTCGCCAGCCTGCTTTTCCGCTTCTTCAACGAGGCTCTGTGCCTTTCCACGTGCCTCGGCGAGCATCTTTTCCGCCTCAGCCTGCGCCGCCTGGCTTATCTGCTCCTTTGCGATCAGCTCGTGACGTGTCTTCTTCGCCTCCTTGATGATGCGCGCCGCCTGTTCCTTTGCCTCGCTAATGATGGCTTCCGCTTCGGCATCAGCCTTGGACTTGGTGCGGCTGATGAGGTCGGTGGCGTAGTCCTGTGCTTCCTTGATGATCTGCGCTGCCTGATTGCGTGCATCGAGGATGGTTGCCGCTGCCTTGTTGGCGGTCTCCGCCGCCTGTTCCTGCGCTTCCCGGACGATCTTGTCCGCCTCGTGCCTGGCATCGGTGATGATGGTGGCGGCACGCGTTTCCGTTTCGGCGGCGGACCTCTGTGCTTCCTGAAGGATCTGCTCTGCCTTCTCGCGGGCATCGGCAAGCACCGCGGCGGCGTGGCTGTCCGTCTCTGCCTTGACCTTCGCCAGAAGCTCGTTTGCCGTGCGCTCTGCATCGCGCAAAATATCAGCCGCCTTCTGCTGGGCTTCGGCAACAATCCTGCCCGCCTGGGATTCCGCTTCTGCCCTCGTTTTCTGCACGAGATCGTTGGCAAGCTGCCTTGCCTCGGCGAGGATCTGCTCCGCCTTCTGCCTTGTCTCGGCGACCAGCTTCAGCGATTCTTCCTTGGCAGCCCGGATTGTCTCCTGCTCCGAGGTGAGCCTTGCCGCTGTCTCCTGTGCCTCGCTCAGGATCTGGTTTGCCTTCTGCTGGGCTTCGTTAACCAGGGCGGCAGCTTTCTTTTCTGCTTCAGCCCTGATCTGGGCGACAGAAGCGCTGGAAGTAGCTTCTGCATCCTTGATGATGAGGGACGCCTTCCTCTGGGCTTCAGCAACCACGGCCGCGGCTTTTGTCTCCGCCTCGCTCTTTGCCCTGGCGGCGATCTCCGTTGCCATCCGTTTTGCCTCTCCCAGGATCTGCTCGGCCTGCCGCCGAGCGTCCGCAAGCGTTGCCGCTGCCCTGGCTTCAATATCCGCTTTTGCCTTGTCCAGCAGCCCGTTTGCCGTCTGTGAAGCCTCGTTCGTGACCTGGGATGCCTTCTGCTGGGCATCCGCAAGCATCCTTGAGGCCCTGTTCTTCACCTCGGCGGCGGACTGCTCGGCCTCCTTGAGGATGAGGGAAGCTTTTCTCTGGGCTTCGGCGATAATACCCGCACTCTGGGACTCCGCTTCTGCCCTTGCCTTATTTAAGATGTCGCGGGCGGTCTGCTCCGCGCCGCTTACGATCCGCTTTGCCTTCTGCTGGGCCTCAATGACGAGCATGGAGACCTGGGCGGTGGGTGACTCTTCCTTCGGTGGTTCTTCCGCCTGCGGTGGCTCAACTTTCGGTGCCTCGGCGGCCCGTGCGGGGGTCTTTTCGGACGAAAAGACATAGCCGCAGCGCCGGCATTTCTGATCGGAGGTGGAAAGCCCGCATCCGGGACATATTCGGAAAAGTTTCATTGCCTTTCTCTCGATATCCGGATATTCAGATGGATTTCTGGACAACTACCATTATAGCATGTGATGACGCCATAATACACAGGGGTCATTTAGCGCCGTTCTACTCAGCGTACTCAAAGACCTTCACCTCGGGCACAAAGCCCACGCCCTTCACCTCGCTGCCCTGCTCCGAGCTGTAGATGAGCTTGAAACCGGGCACGGCTTCAAGGGGGACGGGGCTGACGAACGGGTTCACCCCCACGATGGCGCAGTTCACTTCGTTCTTCGTCTCGCGCAGCGTCCGCAGATAGTCCTGGGCTTCCTCGTAGCTCGTGCAGTCCTTGATCTCCGTGACCTGCCTGTAGGAGTTGCCGCGGCGGTCCTGCCTGTCCACCCAGGTGATGACGAAAGGCTTTATGTCGGTCACCTTTCTCCCATCAAAGTTGAAAAGCCGCACTGCCAGTGTGCGGTAGTAGTCTATCTTGTAAAAGTGCACGGGAAGCAGTGCCCCCTGATAGCTGACGGAGTAGGTCTCGTAGTATTTTGTATCAGGCTTGCCTGCCCAGGTGGCGATCGCCCAGAACTTGCTCGTTACCGTGAGGTCGTCGATGATGACGTAGGCGCTGTCCATCTTGCGGAGGAGCTCGCGGGCGGAGGTTTCGTCCTCGGAAAGGAAGAGGTTTGCCACGTCAATGATCCTTGCGGGTTCCTGGGCGGGGTTGGCACTGGGCAGGCGGTGGGCAATATGCGTGATCCAGTAGCCGTAGTCCCACCATGAGGTAACCCCGTAAGCGGAATCAGGGTAGGCAAACTTCTCCCCCTTCGGCGGGGCGGGGAAGACCCGGTAGTAGCTTGATGGGTCGCCAAATGGCTCGGGGGTGTTTTCTCTTATCCACAGGAGGGCTGACATCCACGCATCGCTCGGGGCGTAGGGGGCTTCTTCCTTGGTTGTCATCTCGGTCGCCTTCACCACGTTTGGGAGTATGACAATGAGAAAGACAGCGATCCCGGCGATGGCGGCAAACAGCACATGGCGGGTGGTATGGCGCCCGGTCCTTTTCTGTGCCGCCCCGGCAGGTGCTGTCTCCGTCTGCGTCTCGGCAAGCCTTTTTGCCCCGCAGACCCAGATAGCCTGCCAGGAGATGTAGGCGGAAAGCAGGGCAATGTTGATGATGAAGTAATAGGCAAAGCGGCGCTGAGCAAGTGTGAGCAATAGCATCACCAGTGTCCAGATGAAAAACAGGAGCCAGTGTTTTTTCCGGTCATTTTCCGCGGCAAGGAAGAACGTGCCGAACAGCACCGCCGCCGGGATGAAAGTAAACCATGGCTGACCGTAGCCGGAAAGCAGCAGCACCAGCATGATGACGGCAAGGATTCCCGTGATCCAGGCTGCCGGGCGCAGGTAGCCGCCATCTGTTTTATGCCGCCTGATGAAGAGGTAGATCAGGAAGGCCAGTGAGATAAAGGCGATTCCGGGGAAGGCAATCTTGCTCAGGAGGAAGAAGCTCGTCGTGAAGTTGCCCCAGGGGATGACCAGGTTCAGCTTACCGACCCGGTCGGGGTCGAGGAAGGGCTGCATCTCCACTGTGGTGATGGCGGAAGCCCCGCTGGGGGCAAAGATCTGGAAAAGCCCGAGTGCCGCCCTGAGCGTACCCGGGCTTATGGCATAAAAGATGGCAAGCCCGATAGCGGCAATGGCAACGAGTGCCACCGGGAAGTAAACCGGTCTTAGCTTCAGCCGGAGCATGAGCCATGAGATGGCGATGAGCACAACGGGCACGGCAAGCCCGCCGAGGATACAGATGGTATAGAGCGGGCGGGGAGAGAAGGGGGCAAAGATGGCCAGGGCAATGAGGAGCGGGGGTATCCCGATGACTGCCAGATAGTCCAGCGGCTGCTGTCTCAGATGGTCGTTGATTGCCTGCACAGTGAGATAGACGGCGAGGATGAAGACGAAGAGCAGTGCCCCCATCCAGCTCAGACAGTACATGGCAAGGAAAAGCCCGGCAAGGGCACCGAAAAGGAGCGGGCGCAGGTAATGTCTTCTTTCCCACCGGCGGAAATCGGTCTGGCTCAGGCCGCTGTCGTGGGCTGATTTAATGGCAAGGACGATGAATGCCATGAAAGTGGTGCTGAGCAGGGTTTCCACCACGTGGGTATCAGTCATGCCGATGATGCTGCGCCCCAGGTACTCACCGGGGAAGACCGCGGTGAGTATGGCGGCGATAACCCCCGCCCCGCGTCCGAAAAGTGCCTTGCCGATAAAATAGGCAGGGATGACCGTGAGGGCGGCGAAAATGCCTGGCAGGAACACGCTTATCGTATCAATGGCCTGCTGGGTCGGGGAGCCGCCCGTCAGCACCCAGATGACCGCGGCGGTAATCCATGAAGGGAAAAAGATATCGTTCAGTGCCCTGCCACCGGGGTAGACGAAGTAGGGGTCAAAGTCCATGAGCCGGGGAAAGTTCGTCGCCGTGACGTCAATAACGCGCTGGTAAAAATAGGCATCAATGCTCGTGAACTTGATCCAGCCGTCGTTGAAGACCTGCCCCACGGGCAGGATGATACGGAACAGCAGCGAAATTCCGAAGGCGAGGAAAATAAGGATACCGGCGATCAGCCTTCCGTTGGTAGTACTGACTCTCAACCTTTTTCCTTCCCTGTAAGCCGGATACCGGGCTGGCACAATTATGGCACACCTTTCCGTACACTTGCAAGGAGCAGGACCCCGGCGGTGCGGCCCCTGTATTTGTAGCGGACTTTTCGCCTGCTTGAAGCCCGTGCTAAACTATGACAGTGGTCAGGTACTTCGTCTTTGGCGTGAGCAGCCTCTCGTTCCTGCTCGTTTCCATCAGCGGTACCACGGTATCGGTCGCCTTTCCCGCCATCACCGACCATTTTCACACCTCGCTCATCATCGCCGGCTGGGTGCTTTCCATCAACCAGCTTACCGCTACCGCCATCATGCCGCTTGCCGGCAAAGCCGGCGATATTTTCGGCACGAGGCGTGCCTTTCTTGCGTCTATTGCCGTTTTTACCCTGGGTTCGTTGCTTGCGGCAGTTGCCCCCAATATCTGGCTCCTCATCGCGGCGCGCTTTGTGCAGGCGGTCGGCATGGGCAGCTTTCTTCCCCTCGGTACCGCCATCGTCAGCGATTATTTTGCCGAAGCAAGACAGCAGGCGATCGGGCTTTTTACGAGCATCATGCCCATCGGGATGATCATCGGGCCGAACCTGGGCGGCTGGCTTGTGGAAGCCTTCGGCTGGCGCTCCGTTTTCTGGCTGAATATCCCTCTGGGGGTTGCCGTCTTCACGGCCTCATTCTTTCTGCTGCGCGGAAAGGAAGGCAGGGAAAAGGGCCATCTTGACCTCACCGGCGCCGGGCTTTTTACGGGCTCGCTTTCCGCCTTCCTCATTGCCCTGACGCAGCTGGGGCATAGCCGCACCGGTCTTTCCTGGACGGTCTCGGGGCTTTTGCTGGTGCTTGCGGTGGTAGCCGGTTATTTTTTCCTGAAGCACGAAAGGGAGACCGAAGACCCGGTGATTGATCTTATGGTGCTTAAAGAGAGACCCTTCCTTGCCGCCAACATCTTCAACCTTGTTTACGGGATTTCCGTGCTCGGCGTGATGGCTTTCATTCCGCTTTATGCCACCTCGGTTTACGGCATGAGCACCCTCGGAAGCGGGCTTATCCTCACCCCGCGTTCCATCGGCACCATCGTTGCCTCAACGGTGACCAGCCTTTTCCTGCCGAAGCTGGGTTACCGCCACCCGATGCTCCTCGGCACGGGGATAACGGTGCTCACCCTCGTGCTGCTTGGCCTCAGGCTGGAAGGTCTTGAGGTGCTTGGCCTGCATCTCAGCGGTACGGTCATCCTTGTCGTCATTATCTTCCTTTCGGGGATAGGCATGGGTATCACTGCCCCCGCCGCCAACAATGCCTGCATCGAACTCATGCCCCAGAGGGTGGCCACGATCACGGGGGTGAGGGGAATGTTCCGTCAGAGCGGGAGCGCCATCAGTACGGCGGTGATCACGCTCGTCCTGCAGAACTGGCGCGGTATGGGCGGGGG
>JAOAEN010000042.1 GCA_026416775.1 Dehalococcoidales bacterium | reverse complement strand
AGATGTGTATAAGAGACAGCTTCGTGGAGATCCTCAAGGATGTCGCTTTTCGTGTCATTCCGATCGACCGCCGTGATGCCGCTGAGATGGTTCGCGAGATCAGGGGCTATCCTCTCCTCACCGGTTACCGCGGGCGCGAGCCGGTGGCAGTTAACACCCTGGAGGAAATGCTTCTCAAGGTTTCCGACTTTGTGAGCACCACCCCTGAGGTGAAGGAGATTGACTTGAACCCCGTTTTTGCCTACCGGGACGGGGCGGTGGCAGTGGATGCCCGCATCCTGCTTGATATGGAAGGTGCGGCGCGGGGCTAGCCGGTTTATTTTTCCCTCGGGATATCTATCCGCCGCGTCCGTATAACGCCCTCACGCTCAAGACGGGTGATTTCTTCCTTCGTATAGCCGAGCGCAAGCAGGATTTCCTCGGTGTGCTGACCGAGGAGCGGTGCCGGTCCCTGGGGCCTGCCCGGTGTCTTCTTGAGCTTCACCGGAAGTCCCAGCATCTTTATCTCCCCGCGGAGGGGGTGTTCCACCGTGCAGATGGTCTCGTTGGCGGCAAGCTGGGGGTGGGCGCATACTTCCTCGTAGGTGAGGCATGGGTCGCAGCGCATTTTTGCCTCGCGGAAGACCTGCACCCATTCGGCACGAGTCTTCTTGCTGAAGGCTTCGTCAAGGACCTTCCCGATTTCCTCGCGGTGGGCAAAGCGTGCTTCATCGGTGGCAAAGCGGGGGTCATCCGCAAGATGAGGTACCCCCACGACCTCACAGAATTTGCGCCACATCGGCCCGGTGCCGAAGATGGTCATCACGTCGCCATCCTTAGCGCGGAAGGGACCGAAAGGCGGCGGCTGGTAGCTCCTGCCCTCTTTGTAGGGCATCCTGCCCCCGGCGAGATATTCGGAAAAGCCGGAAAACTGCAGGTAAAGTGCGGCATCAAGGTTGTTCACCGTGATTGCCTGTCCCGTGCCGGTGCGCTCCCGCACGAATAACGCCGTCATCACCGCGTAGGCAACGAGCACCCCGCCCAGATGGTCGCAGAGGGGGAAGGGTACCATGGTGGGGGCACCGCCGGGATAGCCCAGCACGCTTACCATGCCGGACATCGCCTGGCTCCACATGTCCCCGCCGGCACGGTGTGCCACGGGACCGCTTTCTCCGTAGCCGTAGAACGAGCAGTAGATGACCTTCGGGTTGATCCTGGAAATGGCTTCGTAGCCGATGCCGAGCCTTTCCGCCACGCCGGGGCGAAAGCTCTGGATGATCACATCTGATCTTTCGGCGAGCTTGAGGGCGATTTCCCGCCCTTTCTCATGGCGGATGTCAACGGCAAGGTCCTTTTTGCCGCGGTTAAACGCCATCCAGTCCGCCTTATCGTTGGCGCCGGCGGTATCGGTCTCAAGGTATTCGTCCATGCCGGCGGGTAGCCCCAGCCTCTGGGCTTCACCCTGCACCCGTTCCACCTTGATGACCTCGGCACCCATATCGGCGAGCATGGCAGCCCCGAATGGTGCCGCCACCGCGATGCTGAAATCAAGCACCTTAATTCCTTCAAGAGGATAGACCATGCTCTCACCTCCCCGGCGGGTAGCCCCGGATAATTTTCTAGCCAAGCAGGCGCATGAGCCTGCGCATGTCATCAAGCCTTTCAAGCTCTTTTACGGCGGCGATGATTTCATCCACCTGCTGCGGCGAAAACGCGCGGATGGCATGGGCGGCGCAGTCGCGGAACTTCCGTTCGTATTCGCTGAAGGGCGGGTGCTGTATGCCGGTTCCCCGCTGTGGCGGTAGCTCTTCGAGATATAAACTGCCGTCCCTGAGTCTGATGCCGATCTTTGCGGGTATCTGCCTGCCTTCACCAACACCTTTTTCCACCACCACCCGCACGCGGCGGGAAAGTGCGGTGATATCCCTGCTTCTGATCGCCTCGTGTGAGAATTCACCGATGCCGGCGCGCCCGCGGGCAAAGACCGCCGCTACCGCCCACGGGATACTGAACTGGGCATCCACGGGATTTTCGGGCTGTGCCCTTTTTTCAGGCGGATGCAGAAGGAAATACCCCGTATCCTCATGGTAGACGGCTATCTCAGTAATCGTTTCCGGGACAAAGCGGTATTTTGCCTGCATGCTCAGTGCCAGCGCCACGTAATCGTGTGTGCCCCGGCAGCAGGGATAGGGCTTCATCGTGACGTTCATGTTGGTGAAGACTTTTCCCAGCCCCTCGGTGAGGGGCCCGGGATCGTATTCGCCCCGGTGGTAGAGCGGGAAAAGCCCCACCTCGCCTTCAAGCGACTGCTTTGCGCCGCTAACACCTTTTTGGGCAAGGAGTGCCGCGCTGATGCCTCCCCGCACCGCAAACCCCGGCCCCAGGCGCTTGGTGAGTGCCCCCTCGGTGACGCACTGCCCGTTACCGCCTGCCTGATGGTAGGCGATCCCCATGGCGTTGAGGACGCCTTCCTGGTCCAGCCCGAGGAGCCTTCCCGCCACGCCGGCAGAGGCGAAATAGCCGTAAAGCGTGGTGAGATGCCAGCCGGCACCGGGATGCCCGGCGACTGTCGGTGTTTTTAGACCGGCGCGGAATGCCCGCCCCAGCCTCCCCATCATGTCCACCCCTAGTGCCACGGCAGTGATGAACTCCCTGCCGTCTATTCCGCCCTGCCTTTCGGAAAGCGCCAGCGCCGTAGGCACGATGACCACCGAAGGATGGGTGGGACCATCTCCAGTATCGTCGTAGTCAAGGGCATGGGCCATTGTGGCGTTGATCTGGGCGGCGTGGGGGGTGGGAAGCCTTGCACCATAGGCAATAACGGTGGCTTCCTCCCTGCCTCCCCATTCGGTGAGAAGCTCGTAAAGCTCCCTTACTCCTGCCTGGGACGAACCGCCAAGTGCTACCCCGAGGATGTCAAGGACATGCTTTTTCGTATGTTCAACGACCTCACCGGGCAGGTCGCCGAACCTTACCCTGAGCAGGTTTTCGGCAAGAGAAAATACACTGTCCATCGTTGTTACTTGTCCAGCAGTTCGTAGAACTTGTTGCGGGCATGGATGGCTTCCCGAACGCCCATGTCGCGCCTAGCCTTGAAGAAGTTGAACTCGTCCGGCTCAAAGTGGATATTGGTGCCCATGGTGTGCATCATGAAGTGGTGCGTGAGCCCGCTGGTGATTCCCATCATATCGTAGACCACCTGCTTGGAAGCCTTGCCCATGGCAATACCGTCAAAGGGGAATCTGGCGAAACCCTCCGCGTAGCGGTTGACCTCCTCCTCCAGCTTATCTGCCGGCACCGCCCGGTTGATGAGCCCGATGCGTGCTGCCTCTTTTCCGTCAATCATCCGCCCGGTAAGGCAGAGGTCAAGGGCATTGGTCAGCCCGCAGCGCAGGATCATGATCGGGGTGATGGTGAGCATGGGCATGCCCAGCCTCACCTCAACCTCGCCGAACCTGCAGTCCTCGGTACCGATGATGAAATCGCAGAGCATGTACATGTCCATGGCGGCACCGAGAAGGTAGCCATGTGCCTGCACGATGGTGATCTTGGGGAAAAAGAGGAGCTTCATGGCGCATTCGTAGAAGAGCTTGCGGTCAAACTTCAGGCGGTGGCGGATGGGGGTGCGTGGGGCTTTCTCGCCCGGCTTTGGCTCCTTCCAGCCGTAAACGAAGCCCACCTCATGGAGCGGTGCCCCGGCGGAAAGGGCACGCCCGGCACCTTTGATGATGAGCACCTTGACGTCGTCCATTTCCTCCACCGCCCCAAGCGCCTTCCAGAAGTCCTTGACGCCGGTGTTCATCGTCTCCGGGTCGTTCAGGGTAATGCGGGCAACATAACCCGCCTTTTCCAGAATGACATCCGAAAAGTCTCCCGCTTTTTCAAAATTAAGCATCTTTCTTCCCTCCTAGATAGACTGGTGCTGGCACTTTCTGGTTCCCTTTACTCAAATACCCCTTCCTGCATGAGGGCGATGAACTCTTCATCGGTCATGCCCAGCAGCTCGGTGCAAACCATTTCGGTGTGCTCTCCCAGGAGCGGGCTCGGTGAATAAGGCGCTGCCGGCGTACGGGAAAGCATGAAGCTCTGCCCGAGATGCGTGAACTCGCCGAGTTCGGGATGGGGCAGCCGCCAGTAGATGTTGCGGTGCTGTAGCTGTGGGTCGGCAAGAAGGTCCGCGGTGTTGGCACAGATACCGGCGGGCACCCCGGCTTTCTGAAGGCATACCATCACCTCTTCGGGGGTACGGTTGACCGTCCAGTCACTTACGATGCGGTTGAGCTCTTCCTCGTGCCTCTTGCGGTTTTCAAGCGAGCTGAAGCGCCCGTCGTGGACAAGCCCGGGGCTGCCGATGGCACGGCAGAAAGCCTGCCACTGCTCTTCGGTGGTGACCGCGATGGTGCACCAGCGGTCATCTCCTCTGCAGGGATAGACCCCGTGGGGGCAGGCGATCGGTGAGGAGTTGCCGATCCTCTCCGGCTCTTTGCCCGTTGCCTGATATTCGAGGATGCCGGGCAGAATGAAGGAGATCGCCGTCTCAAACTGGGAAAGGTCGATGAGCTGCCCCTCGCCGGTCCTTTCGCGGTGGATGATGGCGGCAATGGTTGCCGCTGCCGCATAGCGGGGGCTGATGCAGTCGGTGTAGGCGGAGACGCCCACCGGCAGTGGTTCCTTCCCGGGGAATCCGATGAAATTGGGTAGCCCGGCGATTGGCCCCAGCACCATGCCGAAGGCGGGCAGGTTCCTGTAGGGGCCCCATGAGCCGTAGCCGCTCTGGCGCAGCATGATGATGTCCGGTTTTATCTTCCTCAGTTCCTCGTAGCCCAGCCCCCACCGCTCGATCACCCCCGGCGTGTAGTTTTCAAAAAAGATATCGCACCACCGGACGAGACGGCGGACGATTTCATGGGATTTCGGGTGGTTCATGTTCAGGGCAAAGCTCAGGATATTGCCGTTGAAGTGGGCGAAGTAACCGGCGCGGTTGATACCCGGCTTGTTGTCCTTGTAGGGGGCGGAGGCTCGCATCGTGCAGGGGCGGTGGACCGTTTCAATACGCACCACGGTGGCACCGTGATCGGCAAAGAACTTCATTGTCAGCGGCCCGACAACCGCCCAGGCAAATGCGAGCATTTTAAGCCCGTTGAAGACGCCGGCACGTTCCTCCATCTAGATAACCCCCTCTTCTCTGAGCTTCTCCATCTCCGCCTCGGAAAAGCCGAGTTCTCCGTAGATTTCGCGGTTATGCTCGCCGATGCGCGGGGCTGGCAGGCGCACCGAGCAGTCCATGAGGCTTGCGCGGATGAACATGCGCGGGTAGATGATGCTCCCGCCGAGCTCGGGATGCTCAAGCCCGGTCCAGAAATCGCGGGCAAGCAGACATTCATCTTCAAGGAGGTCCTTCATGCCGAAGAGCGGTCCGATGGATATCCCCCGCGCCACCGCCCCCTTCAGGAGCTCCCTTCTCGTATGGCGCAGGAAAAATTCGCCCACCGGTCGGCTGATCTTTTCCATGACTTCGGCGCTTACCTTGAACATGTCAAAGCTGTCCCAGTCCATGCTGAGGAGAAAATCGGTTGCCATGCCCTCTTCATCCATCCATGCGGTGAGGGCGCTCAGCGTCTTGGCACCGGTGCGCCCGCCGATCACGTTGAAAAAGACGTAACCGTCCTTGCAGGGCCAGACCTGCCGCTGGGGTACCTGTGAGCTTGTCCCGGCGCGGAACGCCCCCGCCCGCCTGAGGATAACGCCGTTGAGCTCGTAGACCGGCACCGCATTTGCCTGAAACCAGGCGGCGCTCTGCTGCATCGAAACGTCCACATGCTGGCCGAGCCCCGTTTTTACCCGGTGGTAGTAGGCTACCATGCAGCCCACCGCGGCATCCGCGCCGGCATGAAGCGGTGCCTGAGGCACGCTCATGTGCACCGGGGGGCCATCGGCATCCCCGGTCTGGTAGAGCGTACCGCTCATCCCCATGACGACAATATCTTCATACCTGTAATCGCGGTAGGGCCCTTCCTGGCCGAAAGGCGTGATGGATGCCCAGATGAGGTGCGGGCTTTCCTTGCTCAGATTGACATAACCGATACCCAGACTGTCAAGATAGCCCGGCGCGAACGACTCGATGACGAAATCTGCTGTCTTCACCAGCCTGCGGAAAATCTCTTTACCGCGCATGCTGGTGATGTCAAGCGTGATTCCCTTCTTGTTGGTGTTGTAGGTAAGCCAGTAGATATTTTTCTCGGGGTCGGGCTCATTCCCCCAGAAGGGAGGGCGCCGGCGCGAGGGGCAGCCCCCCGGCGGTTCCACCTTGATGACGTTCACGCCGAGGTCGGCAAGGATCTTCCCGCAGAGGAAGCCCTTTTCATCGGTGAGGTCGAGGGCACGGAGGTGTTCCAGCATAACCATTCCGATTAACTATATCGGTTTGAGGTACTTTTGCGCAAGCTCAAGGGCTTTCCCCGGGCTGGACCGGGCAAGCAGTCCCACCGCAAAGAGGATGTACTCCGTATCAAGGTAGAACCGTGGTTCCCGCGGCTTGAGGATGAACGGTCTTGCCTCGCTGTAAGCCGCCCCTTCCAGCACCTCGCGGGGACGGTCGGCAAACACGATCGGTCCGCCGGTGCCGATCACGGATTTTACACCGGTGAGGTCCTTGCCGTGCTGGATGAGCCTTTCTCCGGCAGGGGTATAGACCGCCTCGAGCCTTCCGGCGTGGCGCTCGGTTGCCACCTCCACCATGAGGCGGGCAAGCTGCCTGCGGGAGAAGAGTTCCTCGGGGGTCTGCGGAATGCCTTCGGTCATTGAACCTGCTATTTTCGGGAATTCTACGGGCAGTCTCTCTTTCGCCAGTTCCAGAAGCCTGTCCAAGTTGTATTTCAACCCGAGGTCACCTTCAACCGTGCGCTTCTCGTAGGGTTCGGGTAGCCCGGTGAAGATGACATCCGGCCGTGAGGGATTGCCTCTGGCGATGGAGTGGACATCCGTGGTCGCGCCGCCGGGATCAATGACCATGACCTCACCGAGCGCCCGGGCGATAAGCCCTGCTGCCTCGAGCACCGCGGAAGGCGTGGGCATGATGATATCACGGATGAGGCTTCTTGCCTTTGCGATTCCCTTGGCTTCAACGATGTTCTGCATGAAGATGCGGCGTATTTCCTCACGGCAGGGAGCGACGTCGAGGACGCCGATTTCCGGCATGACATTGCGCGAGTAGATCACATGCTTCGGCGTACCGGAGAATACCCTGGCGATTTCATCATAGGCGGTCTTGTTGCCGGCGACGATGATGTGTTTTACCGCATCACACGTTCGGGCAAGTTTACGGGCATTGTGGATAATCGTCTCCTCATCGCCGCCATCGGTACCGCCGGCAAGGAGCACAATGTCCGGGGCAAGGCTCTCTACCTCTGCGATTTCCCTGTCGCTCAGCTTGTAGGAATAACCGGCAACCACCTTGCCCCCTGCTCCCAGCGCGGCGAGGTTTGCCGCCTTGCTTGTAAGCTCGGTCACGAAGCCGATACAGACGATGCGCAGTCCCCCGGCGGCGCTGGAGCAGGCAAGCGCCCGCGATTTCACATCATCGGTGATGCGGACATTGTGGGAAAGCCGTGATAGCGCTTCCTCAAGCCCGATGGTGACATCGGTTGCCACCGTGGAAGGCACGCGGCTTGTGGCAAGCACCTCCACGCGCTCAAGGTCAACGGCAACGACCTTGGTGAACGTGCTTCCGAAATCAATGAGGAGCTGGATATCCGTCATTTCCCACCGGCAGGGGAGCTACATTTTGCCTCTGGCTTTGAGGTCGCGGATGAGGTCGGCAATACCCACCTCGGGGTCGGTCTCCGGCGGGTAGACGCGGTCAAAGCCCAGGGCTTTGAACTTCTTTTCCACCTCTTTGAAGTCTGCCCTGCCGATGACGAGGTTCCCGCCGATGTAAAGGAGCACGTCCTTGAGCCCGGCCTCGAGGCGCTTCTGGTTGAAGTCTTTAAGGTCCTGCTCTGCCATCCCGTAAAGCGAACTCATGAGGATGGCGTCCGCCTTCGTTTCCTGGGCTACCCTGATGAATTCATCGGCGGTCACCTGCATGCCGAGCTCGACGACCTTGAAACCGGCCTCGCGCAGGGCGCGGGAAAGTACCTTCGTCCCGATAACATGGGCATCCATGCCCACCGTGCCGGTGATTACCGTTGGTGTCCTTTTCATCGCTTTCTCCTGCATCACTGCTGGTCAAAAGGTGGCAGTCCGACGAGCTTGCCCCGGCTCAGGCTGAAGAGGTCGCGGACGACAGTGTGGTAGTCCAGCCTTCTGCCTTCAAGCCTTTCCCTCTCGGCAACCTTCTTGCGGTGGAATTCCTTGATTTCCTCGGGGATGGGGAGGTTGCCGAACTCAAGGTAACGGCAGGCACCGCGCACGTCCCTCACGCCGAGGACCCTGTCC
>JAOAEN010000041.1 GCA_026416775.1 Dehalococcoidales bacterium | reverse complement strand
GGCAACACCCCTTGCGCCGTCGTCCAGCTCAACTTCAACCTCTATCGTGGGGTTACCGCGCGAATCGAGAATCTCACGGGCATGGACCCTTCTTATCTTTGCCATTTCTCACCCCGATTTTAAGATTGGGCCCTGATCAGGGCAATCGCCTTCTCCACGGCATCCTTCGGGTCGGTGGCACGGACGATGGTGTTGTCCGTCCTGCCGTCAATGGCGATTTCCCATGTCCGCAGCCCGATGACGGGGATCCCGCTTTGCAGGGCATGGGCGATTTCCGAAAGCGTGCCGTAGCTGCCGTCAACGGCGATGACCGCCTGGGCGGACTTCACCACGGCGACGTTACGGGCGTAGCCGATGCCGGTAACGATGGGTATCCTGACGTAGGGGTTGGCCGCCCTGCGGTTTTCCCCCGGCAGGATCCCGACGGTAAGCCCGCCGGCTTCAAAAGCACCTTTACAGGCAGCTTCCATGACCCCGCCCAGTCCCCCGCAGATGAGCACCCCGCCGCGGCGGGCAATCTCCCTGCCCACTTCTTCGGCAAGGCGGGCGGCCTCGGGCGTTGCCTCGCCCCCGCCGATGACGGCTATGAAGAAGATGTTTTCCTGCATTCTCTTGGTGATTATAGCATCAGTCTACGAGCGGGGGCAAAGACGGTCTTGTTTGTTTCTGCTTCGGGCTGTTGAGCTCCCCGGGTTTACTACCCCTTTTACCCTTTCTCCAGCCGGAGACTCCGGAGGGTCTCACGGTTGCTTTTGGCTGGGAAGGCAGCGAGGAGAAAGCGGGGGCTTTGCCCTTCTTAATATAAGCTATTCCCCGGGCCGAGCCATCAATACCTGAGGGGGCATGGTGCAGAAAAGAAGGAGACGAAGCTTCTCTAGTCCCGTGTGCCGGAGGTTAAAGGGGGGCTACGCTCCCTCCTTTGATTAACCCCCTCTCATATGTCTGAATGTATCAATCACGTAGATGAACCCGTGTGAGAGGGGAAATAGGGTGGGCATGTGAGACTGACCGGATACAGCCAGGCTCCCCGAGATAAGAGGGGATAAAGGTGGTGGTCATGGGCAATCGGACAAGGAAATGGAGCGCGGTGGGAAACTGTGCTATAATACACCGTCCCGGTATCTCCCGGGATTATGAGGGTTGTAGAATGGAAAGACTGAAGTGGTTCGTGCTTGTCCCTATCCTGTGCCTGCCGCTGCTTACCGCCTGTCGCGCCAGCGTTTCTCCCGCTTCCCCGAAGCCTTCTCCGCAGACCCCGCCTCCGATCACGTCTCCGGCTGCTTCCGCCCCGTCACCCTCGCCTGTTTCTCCATCTTCGCCTGCCGCATCGTCTTCTTCACCGGCATCTTCTGCGGCGGCTACCGGGCCATCGGAGCAGCCTGATAGCGCCGCCTTCAAGAGGTATTTCAAGGAGCTGGGGCTGGGGCGGATGCCTGCGGAGGTCACCAACCCGCCTGAGCAGCTTGAAAGGAATGTTCACATCTTTGCCGCCGGGGATCAGATCTGCCTTTACGGGGAGATCATCCGGGAATGCCGGCTACGTACCGCCATCTATGAGACTTCGGTGGACAAGCTCGTTAGAGAGAGCGGTCTGCCGCAGCCCATGAGCGGGGGCTTTGCCGGCTGGGAACCGGTAGACCTCAGCCCCGGTGAGTACGAGTACAGGGTCTATGTCGGGGAGACGCTGGTGGCGGTGTTTCCTTTTGAAGTCCGCTAGGATTTGCGGTCGGGCGGATGCCACCAGCGGTGGTGCCGGGGCGGCTACCTGTTATACCGGTTCATCGCCGCCGTGATCCCCTCGGCAAGGAGGCATGTGACCGCCTCCGCCACGCGCGGGATGGTAGCGTCGATGACTTTCTTTTCCTCGGGGGTGAAATCGCTCAGGACGTAGCTTACGATGGCGTTTTCTTTATCTTCGTTCTCGGAAAGCTGCGGGCGACCGATACCGACACGCACGCGGTAGAACTCGGGGCTACCCGTCCGCATGATGATTGATTCAATCCCCTTGTGTCCGCCGGAGCTTCCGCCAAGGCGCAGGCGGATCTTACCGAGCGGCAGGTCGAGGTCGTCGTGGATGACGATGAGGTCTTCGGGGCCGAGGTTGAATTTCTTCATAAGTGCACTCACCGATTCGCCGCTTGCATTCATGAAGGTCTGGGGCTTTGCCAGGATCACGCGCCTGCCGGCTATAATGCCGGCACCGGTACGGGCGTGTGCCTGCTTGCGGTCAAAGGGGATACGTTTTTCCCTGGCGAGATAGTTCACGCACATGAACCCCAGGTTATGGCGGTTGCGGGCATAGAGAAAGCCGGGGTTGCCCAGCCCGACAACGATCTTGAGCTGCCGTGATGGTCCTCTGGGGTTGCTGACTTCAGAAGGCATTTCAGGCCCTGCCCAGCAGTTTCAGGAATTCCTTTTCGTCGATGGTCCTGATGCCCAGTTCACGGGCGCGTACCAGCTTGGAGCCGGGGTCTGCCCCCACGACGACGTAGTCCGTCTTGCGGGTCACATTGTCCTTGGTGATGCCGCCGAGTGCACGGATGGCCTCTTCCGCCTGCTCGCGGGTGAAGTTTTCAAGGCGTCCGGTGATAACGAACTCCCTGCCGCTGAGCGGTAGCTCCCGCGGGGCACCTGCCGCCGTCTCCCGGGGCAACACGCCGGCTTCTCTGAGCTCGTTAATCAGCTGCAGGTTCTCTTTCTGGCGGAAAAAGGCACTCACGCTTTCCGCGATCTTGGGGCCGATGGCGCTTACCTGCATGAGTTCTTCTGCGGTTGCGGAGCTCAGGCGGTCAATCGAGGTGAAGTTGGCGGCAAGGACGCGCGCCATCTCCTCGCCGATGTGACGGATACCCAGCGCGTAGATGAGCCTTTCAAGCGGGCGTCCCTTGCTTGCCTGAATGGCGCTTATGATATTGGCGGCTGCCTTTTCGGCGAGTTTTTCCAGCGCTAGGACGTCATCCCAGGTCATCTCCTGGCTCAGGTTTAGCTTCCTGAGGATTTCGGGCAGATGCCGGTCAACCCTTTCCCTGAGCTTCAGCACCTCTTCCGGGCCCATGTTGAACCGGCGGGCAAGCCCCTCAAGCTCCTTCCGGTCGGCAAGGAAGCGGTCGGTGAGGCGCTTGATGATGGGCAGGTGCGCTGCGGGGACACCTTCGGCGGCGAGGGACTCTTCCATCCCGGCGATGGCCTCTTTCGCCCTGCGCCTTGATTCGGCGAGGCGTGCTTCGGTCAGGCGGTAGAGGTCGGAGATCTTGCGCACCAGCCCGGCGCGGTAGAGTGTGGCGCTCAAGCTCTCGCCGATGCCGCGGATGTCCATGGCGCCCTTTGAGGCGAAGTGTTCGATATGCTGCTGAATTTGCGCCGGGCAGGCGGCGTTGGCGCAGTAGTACATTACCTCGTCTGCCGGCTTGATGACGCTTGGTTTGAGGCAGGCGGGGCAGAGGGGGTTGCCGCGTTCGTCTTTCGGGAGCTTGTCCAGGAGCGAGAAAGGGGCACTCCTTCCTTCGCGGTTTCTGCTTGATGGGGTCGGCCCGATGATCTCGGGGATAACCTCACCCGCCCGCTGGACGATGACCGTATCGCCCTCGCGGATGTCCTTGCGGCGGATGTCGTCCTCGTTGTGCAGGGCGGCACTCCTGATGGTCACCCCGCCCACGGTCACCGGCTCAAGGACGGCATAGGGGTTGAGGGTGCCCGTCCGCCCCACGCTGATCTCAATACTCCTGAGGATGGTGGTGCCCTGAACGGCGGGGAACTTATAGGCGATCGCCCAGCGCGGTTCATGCCCGACATCACCGAGTTCCTCGTGGAGGGCAAGCTGGTTGATCTTGACGACGATGCCATCCGCCTCGTAAGGCAGGCTCTCCCGCTGCTGCACCCAGCTACGGTAGTAGCTCTTCACCTCGTTGAGGTCTTTGAGGAGGCGACTGTGCGGGTTGATCTTGAAGCCGAGGTGCTTTAGCCACTGCATCGTTTCCCAGTGGGTGGGCGGGGTGGCTTTGCCTTCCGCCCAGCCGAGCTGGTAGATGTAGATATCAAGGGGGCGTTTGGCGGTGATGCGCGGGTCAAGCTGGCGCACCGAGCCCGCCGCCGCATTTCTGGGGTTGGCGAAGAGGGGGAGCCCTTCGGCTGCCCGCTCCTGATTGAGTTTGTGGAAACCGCTCTTGGGGAGATATACCTCACCGCGCACCTCAAAACGGGGCGGGGCATCCTTTGGCACGGAAAGCGGGATGCTGCGGATGGTCTTCAGGTTCTGGGTGATATCCTCACCGCGAAAGCCGTCCCCGCGGGTTGCCCCGGTCCGGAGCTGCCCGTTGACATAGGTAAGGGCGACCGCAAGACCGTCGATCTTGTGCTCGGCAACGAAGTCAAAGGGGCGCTCGGCGATGAGCTTCTTCGTCATTGCATACCAGGCTTCATGGTCTTCGTCGGAGAAGGCGTTAGCAAGGGAGAGGAGCGGACGCGGGTGCTCTACGATGCCGAAAGCTTCCACGGGGGCGGCACCGACGCGCTGGGTGGGGGAATCCGGAGTGACGAACTGGGGATACGCCTCTTCAAGGCGGCGTAACTCCCGCATGAGCTCATCATATTCCGCATCGCTGATCTCTGGGCTATCAAGGACGTAATAGAGGTAGTTGTGGCGGTTTATTTCCGCCCTCAGCTTCTCGATCCTTTCCCTGATCGCTTCAAGGTCGGTCAAAGTCTCCCCCCGTACCGTCCCAATCTTGATAAAAAGTATAGCACAGGCTTATGGCGGACAAAACTCTAAGGGCTTATGCGCACACCCGGCGGGTTTGTTTATCTTCCGTTGATTTTCCGGTGGGTGTTGTTTATCACGCGTTTTTGGCAGATGGGTTAGATTTGCGGAAGAGTGGATCCCCGGAGGGTTAGTCTGCATGATGATGGCATTGAGACAGCACCTGAATGCGGCGGGGGGCTATCTTCTCCTCTGTGCCCAGAAGCGCGACCGGACGGACAGGCTGCTGCGGGTCCTTTTCCTCTCGCTCCAGGCGGTGGACCTCATCCTTACCCTGGTTGCCGCCCGTTACGGCTTCCCCGAGCTCAACCCCATCGTGCGGCAGTCGCTGGGCATGGTCTTCCGTCTTGCCGCTTTCAAGTTCGTCGTGCCGGCGCTCATCAGCATCATCGTGCCGGGACGGTTCCTCCTGCCGTCCATCATACTCCTGGGGATGGTGCTCGGCTGGAACATCAAGGAGCTCCTGCTCCTTGCATTTTAGTCTTCCCGCCTGAGCTCAAAGACGACGGGGTTATCGGGGTCGGGGCAGGCAACGCGGGCTTTACCGGGCTCCTTTTCCCAGGGAAACGAGCCGCCGAACTCAAGTGTCTCGGCGAAGGGAAAGAGGGTATAAAGTGCCCAGGGGCACAGGCCCTGTGGCGTTTTCACCGGGCTGATGACGAACTCATCGCCGACCCTGTGCCCGGCCTCACAGCTCCCTTTCTGCGAGATGACCCTGGCGATTACCTTCATGCTGTCCTGGCTTTTTTACTCGGGGAGAGTCTTACCCCTTCGATTTCCAGAAAGTGGTGCTCGTTGCGTGTCACCACTCTGGCCTCGGTGACCTCGAGGCGCTTCCTGAAGATCGGGCCATCGATTACCAGCGTGTGGTATTCACCGGCTTCCCCGCAGAGGGTAACATCACCACGCGCTTCAAGCTGGCTCAGGAAGCTGCGGTCAACGGTCTTGCCGACGGTTTCTTTGCCGAAGAAGCTGGTCTTTGCCGCCACCACGATGGGTTCGAAGCCAGCGTCAATGAGCTCTTCCATGAGCTTCCTGTGGCTTTCTTCCCACAGTGGAAGATGGGGGGTGACCCCGGCCTTCCGGCAGACGTTCTCGATCCACTCGCGGTGGGCATTGAAGTCAATATCGCCGAAGATGCCGCTGTTTACCCCGTGTGCCTTAAGCTCCGTAACCGTCCGGATGAAGACCTCCTCATAGTTACCGCGCCCGGCCGCCCGCTGGACGATAGGGATGCCCAGTGCTTCCGCCTGCCTGGCGATGACCGATGCCGGTACCCCGTGGCTTGCCGAGCGTGTCCCGTCCTCGCTCAGCATGTTGAGGAGGTAGCTCACCTGTAGCCCGGACTTCAGCGCGCGGTAGAGGGCGAGGCAGCCGTCCTTACCCCCGCTCCATGAGGCAAAAGCCCGCACCGTCTGTTTCACCTTTTGTGGGGCGGTTCCTGCTGTTTCTGTCTTCATCGTTATTCTCCTTCCTGCTTACTCTTCACCGGGTTCGGTGTCTGCTGGGTCAAGGTGGGATGTATCGTTAAGAAGGCTGAGGATGCCCTGCAGGGAATAGGTCTCCACGATGCTCAGTGAAGCTAGGTCAATGCGGATCTTATACCAGTGTTCAATCCCGAGCCCGAGGAGATTGCAGATGATGAGGCGGATGGTCCCGGCATGGGCGACGACGAGCACGGTATCCTTCTGCCCGTGCCTTTCAATGAGGGGAAGAAATTTCCGGATGCGCCGGTTAAAGTCGGCGAAGCTCTCGCCGCCGGGAAACTTCGCCCCGGTGGCGTCAGTTTCCAGCCTGTCGGCGAGGTCCGGGTAGATCCGCCTGATCTCGGCGAAGGTCAGCCCTTCGGCAAAGCCGAAATTGCACTCGCTGAGCTCCGTACAGGGCGTGACTTCCACCCCGTGGGCGGAGGCGATGATTTCCGCCGTGGAGCGGGCACGCCGCAGGGGGCTGGAATAAATGGCCACCAGTTTTTCACCTTCCAGACGCTGGCGCAGCCTTCCCGCCTGGTGGATGCCCTCGTCCCCCAGCGGGATATCGGTGCTGCCCCAGAAATGTGCCCCCGAGCGGGGCTGCGTGTTGCCGTGTCTTACGAGTAATAGCCTTGCCAACGTGCTCTCCCCTGGTCTTTACTCTTCCTCGGTGCGCGGGCGCACCCTAAGATAGGGATGGCTGGAAATGATGCGCTCGGCGGCTTCAAGCTGGCGGCGGATGTGCCCGGGAACGGTCCCGTCGGCAAGCAGCTTTTTTACCAGGGACTCATCAAATCCCAGCACCCGCCCCCACAGGTCTGCCGGCTCAAGGATACGCCGCACCTCTTCTTCATCAAACCCCGTTCTTTTCACGAGGTGGTAGGTGACCTCGTGACGGGTACCGAAGATACGGCTGATACCCTCTTTCTCACAGTATTCTATGATAGTCTGGCGGGTCTCCTCAAGTTGCTTCTCAAGCTCCTTTATCCGGGACTGGAGGCTAACATAGGACTCCACCACCTCCCCGATCGCCACTGCCGGGCTTTCTTTGGGCAGAACCTCGCCGGCGGTCAGGTACAGGTGGCGGTAGTAGGGGCAGTGCTCGGTAAAGTCGCAGGGGCAGGTGTCGTTCTCCACTGCCGGGAAATGCCCCCGGGTGATTTTTTCGGCGACCTCGAGGATAAGTCGCTGGGCGGCTTCAACCTGCTCGCGCCCGCGCGGGGGACAGCTACATGGGGTGTTTGTCACCAGGTGGTAAAGGGTGAGCCTTTCCACCGGCAGGCCCCAGGTCTTTTCGGCGGCTATCTGGTAAATCGTGAGCTGGAGGTTGTTCGCCAGGTATTCCGTGGTGAAGAGCTCGCGGTTTGTCTTGTAATCGGTGATGGCAAGCCCGCCGCTCGGGAGCTTGTCAACGCGATCAAAGAAGCCCTGCACCTTAACCCCCTCAACGTCAATATAAAAGCTCTTCTCCACCGCCGCCGGCGGATGGAAACCCGGGTAATGTGTTTCCCAGAACTGGCGCAGGATCTGGCGCCCGTAGTCTTTGTAGCCCTGCTCTTCTTCAGCCGAAGCGTAACCCCCGGAAAGCCAGTTCTTCTCGTAGTAGTCCAGCAGCTTTTCTAGGGGAGGCGGGGTGCGCGCTTTGAGGAAATACTCAATGCAGGCATGGATGGTGGTGCCGAAGCTCAAGTAGGACTTCTCCCTGGGCTTGAGCTTATCAACATACTGGAACTTATAGCAGAGGGGACATGTCTGGTAAAGCGAGATCTGGCTGAAGCTCAGCGGTCTAATGGCGGGCCTCCATCCGTTCCTGATATATCAGCCGGGCACCAGGGTAAACCGTTACGAAAGAAGAAGCCCTACTTTTTCAGTGTTTTGATGAAATCGTCCAGCGTGAGCGCGGCAAGGGTGGTCGTCTGAATGGTGCCGCGTGAACCGAGTTCCGTGGCGACTTTGGCGATTGTCTCGTTATTGGGGGCTTCAAGGATGTTGATGAAGTCGTACTGCCCGAGGGTAACGTACTGGGCAATGATCTTTACCCCCATTGCCTCAACCTCTTTGTTGACCTCTTTGATCCTGTCCGGATTGGTCTTGACGGTCCTCCTGCCTTCATCGGTGAGATTGGTCATCATGACATAAAGCGGCATGGTCTTCCTCCTAACCACAAAACTATGCCACCGCACTCCCTGGTGCCCGCAGTGCCGTCATCCCGCTCGCCGGAGAGCCGGGATGGTGGTGGCGCATATGATTATAAAATGCGGGTACTGTTTTGTCCATA
>JAOAEN010000040.1 GCA_026416775.1 Dehalococcoidales bacterium | reverse complement strand
GATAGGTACTGTTTTCAACGACGATCGGGCCCATGGCGCAGGCACCGAGACAGTTCACCGCGTTGATGGAGAAAAGCCCGTCCGGCGTTACTTCGCCGGGCCTGATACCGAGCTGGCCCATCGCGTACTCAAGGAGAAGGTTTGACCCGCGGACATGACAGGCGGTCCCCGTGCAGATGGTCAGGACGTATTTCCCGGCGGGCTTCAGCCGGAAAGCCTTGTAGAAGCAGGCAACCCGGTATACCTCAATCAACGGAACGCCGAGGTTGCGGGCCACTGACTGCATGGCCTCCTGTGATATGTGGCCGTAATTTTCCTGGATATCCTGCAGGACCTCAATGAGCTGGCTGGGCTGGCTGCGGCGCCCCTCCAGTATCCCTTCAAGCGACGGCTTCGGCATAAAGGCCTCCTTTTGCGAAGATTGGCTTGACTAACCCTAAAATACCTGATAAGCTTGGAAATGTTAATACGGGAAAATTACCCAGTTAATGCCCATCAAATATAGGCAGTAAAAGAAGTCCCCTCATGGATACTGACGGTGCCGTACCATCCGGAGGTAATGATGCCTTCCTGCCGTCAAGCGAGCTGGCGCGGCTGTGGCGGTTGCCTCTCCACGGGGAAATCACCAGTGGTAACGTTGAACTGGCGCTGCGCGAGCGCATCAAGGAGTTGAACTGCCTCTACGGGATATCCCAGCTTGCAGAAAGGCACCTTCATTCCCTTGACGACCTTCTCAGGGAGCTTGTTGATTTCCTGCCCCTTTCCTGGCAGTACCCGGAGGTTACCTGCTGCCGCATCATCTTCAGGGACAAGACCTTCACCAGCCGGCAGTTCCGGGTTACCAGTTGGAGGCAGGCGGCGCGCATCTACATGTACCATCAGCCGGTGGGTGAGGTGGCCATTTTCTATCTTGAGGAACGTCCGCCGGAGGATGAGGGCCCTTTCCTGAAAGAGGAGCGGGCGTTGCTTGATGCGGTGGCCGAGCAGATCGGCACCATCGCCACGAGGATCTCGGCGGAGGCAGAGCTGGAGGAAGCCAACCGCCAGCTTACCGTGGAGCGTCAGGCACTTCAGGAAGCCAATACGGCACTGCGCACGCTCCTTTCCCAGATTGAGCAGGAAAAGCAGGAGATCTACCGCGATATCAAGGTGAACATGGAAAAGGTCATCATGCCCATACTGGATGTCCTTGAACCCCAGCTTGCCCCCGCCCAGGTGAGGTATGTCCAGATGCTGCGGCACGGTCTTGAGCAGATTACCTCACCATTTATCAACCGGCTTTCCCGCTCCTTCCACTCGCTTACCCCCACGGAGATTACCATCTGCAACATGATACGCAGCGGCATGCGCACCAAGGAAATTGCCGCGGCACGTGGCGTTTCCGAAGCCACCATTAACCATCACCGTGAGAAGATAAGGCGTAAGCTCAGACTGACCAATCAGGGGACAAATCTGGCAACATTCCTGCAATCGGATATCTGGGAAGAGTAGCCTGCCGTCAGGGTCTATCTAAACGGTAGCCCCCGGCTTCCGGTGCGGGATGATGGGGCCGGACGCACTTGACCGGGGGCTTCATCCTGGCGTTCAGCTTCCGTCTTCATATGCGAAACGCGGACCGCGGCGGTAGCCGTGCACTTTAGCCCAGGTTCAGGGCGTCCGGAAGCCGGGTGCGCGAGTGCCCCCGGGTGAGTGTTTTAGGAATAACCTCGGCGAGTTCTTCGGCGGTCCAGCTCCCGTCTTTCTTGAGTACCTGTTTTACGGGCGGCGGTTCAGTAAAGATTCCCACATGCCCCCGCCATACCTCAAAAACACAGCCGTTGATGTGGTCGGCCCCTTCACTCGCGAGGTAGACGACCAGACTAGCGACGTCTTCCGGGCGGTTGACGGCAACGCGCGGGATGTTTTCTTTCGTGCCCCTCCAGGCGGCAATCGGGCGGATGGCATTGCAGGTGATACCGTATTCCGCCATATCGCGTGCCACCGTTCGGGTGAGCCCGATGATGCCCTCTTTGGCGGCACAGTAGGCGGCAAATCCCTTCCACCCCAGACCGACGTGGGAGGAAGTGTTAATGACCCTGCCGTAGCGTTGTTTTTTCATGAACGCACATGCCCGGCGGGTGCAGTAGAAGGTGCCGTAAAGATGGGTCCTGATGAGTATTTCCCAGTCGTCCGGGCTTACTTCGTCGACATCGTGGGGGTCGCGTACCACACCGGCATTGTTCACCAGGATATCAATGCGCCCGAACGTATCGATGGCTGCCTGGATAATGCTCTCGGCGCCTTTTTCGCCTGCGACGCTATCGAAATTCGCCACCGCCTCGCCGCCGGCTTCGGTGATTTCCCTCACCACGGCTTCGGCCGGCTTGGGCGACGTGCCATGTCCGTCATGGGACGTGCCGATATCGTTGACCACCACTTTGGCTCCGTGGGCTGCCAGCCCGATGGCCTCGGCGCGTCCGATACCGCTGCCGGCTCCGGTGACCACCGCCACCCTACCTTCAAGCATTTTTGCCATACCAGCCCCCCGTATCAGACAATGATTTTGCCGCCGTCAATAATCATCTCCATCCCGGTGATGTAGCTGGACTCGTCGGAAGCCAGGAACAGGATGCCGTAGGCGATGTCCTCCGGGGTCCCCATGCGCCCCAGCGGGATCTTCTCGCTTTCTGCCTTGATTGAACCTTCCACGCCCAGAGGGCTCTTTTCCGCCAGCTTCTTGAAAAGCGGGGTAATGATGTAGCCGGGATGGACGGAGTTGAACCGGATGTTCCTGCTCGCGTAGGTCACCGCATCCGACTTGGTCAACTGCCTGATGGCACCCTTGGAGGTGTTGTAGACCGGTGTCGGGCCGCCCAGGATACCCATGATTGAAGAGACGTTGATGACGCTGCCGCCGCCGGATTTCAGGATGTAGGGGACGGCATACTTGGTGCAGAAAAACGTCCCCTTGAGGTTGACATCCATTACTCTGTCCCATTCTTCGGTGGGTGTCTCATGGGTCGGCCGGGCATGGCCGGCAATGCCGGCGTTGTTCACCAGGATGTGAAGGCTGCCGAATTTCTGGAAGATATCGGCAAAGCTCTGCGCGACTTCCTTTTCCCGGGAGACATCGGTATGCCAGTACCCGGCGGTGCCGCCGGCATCCCGGATTTCGCTGACGACCCTTTTACCGTTGTCATCATCAATGTCCACGACGGCGGTGCGGGCACCCTCTTTGGCCAGGATCTTCGCCGTCGCTTCGCCGATACCTGAGGCACCACCAGTAACAATGGCAACTTTCCCGCTGACTCTGCCCATGGTTCTCCCCCGGTTATTTTTTCGTGATAGTGTCCAGGATGACATGTTCCTCCACCACCCAGAAGCCGCCTGGTTTCATCTGCGCGAACTTTGCGCCGTCCTCCATCAGCTCTTTGTTGGTGCGGATGGCTGCCAGCGATTTCTGCCATGACTGGACATCGTCATACCACATCTCGACGATACCGTCCCCCTCGAACTCCATTCCGGGCACCTCGATGAAGTGGTTCTGCACGTACCTCCTGATGCCGGGGATGAGTTTGGCGGCAAGAGGACCGTGCTTTTCCAGCCAGTAGCGGTTGTACTCCTCTCTGGTAAGCCCCGGGCGGCGGTAGGCGAGTGCGATCGTTTTGATCATTGTAATTCCTCCTGCAAGAATTATATTTGGCTATCGGTTTATTGCTACGGTCTCTTTAATCGGGGTATTTGGGGGGTGGGGCATTGTACATGCCCCCGTCAATTACCAGCTCGGCGGCGGTCACATAGCTCGCTTCATCCGATGCCAGGAACAGGATGCCGTAGGCAATCTCTTCCGGGTTCCCCATCCGCTCCATCGGGCACATCGTGGAAAGCAGCTTGATGGTGTTTTCCAGCCCTCCCCCGATTTTCTCCACCAGTTTGCGGAAGAGCGGGGTGATGATGTTGCCGGGGTGTACAGAGTTGACCCGGATGTTGTGCTTGGCATACATCAGCGCGTCCGACTTGGTCATGGCGCGCAGGGCGCCCTTGGAAGTATCGTACACCGGGGTATCGCAGCCGATAAGCCCGTACACCGAAGCGACGTTGACGATACTGCCACCGCCTGACCTGATCATGTAGGGGGCGGCGTACTTGGTGCAGTAGAATGCGCCCTTGAGGTTCACGTTCATGATCCTGTCCCATTCTTCGGACGTCGTTTCATGGGCGGGTTTACGGTACCCGGGGATGGCGGCATTGTTCACCAGGATATGGAGCCTGCCGTACTTTTCGTATACCTCGGCGAAAACCCGGCGTACCTCATCTTCTTTGGAGATGTCCAGGTGCCAGAAGTCCGCAACCCCGCCGGCCTTTCTGATGTCGGTGGCCACCTTCCTGCCGTTCTCGTCGTCGATGTCAACGATGGCGACGGCAGCACCTTCTCTGGCGAGAAGCCTTGCGGTGGCCTCACCGATGCCGTTGGCACCACCGGTCACGATGGCTGCCTTGCCTTTCACTCTATCCACGGAAGTCCTCCTTTTTATTAAGGGGCTGCCAGTTATTTTAAGAAACTGCCGGAAGTGCTACTTTTTCTCCGGTGCGTCCTTTTTCACATATCTGGCGGTGAGCGGGAAGTCCATGTAGACGATGGGCTTGTCGATCTTCTTGATGATGAGCGGCCCGTGTATCAGACCCCTGGGAACGCAGATGTAGGACGGGCTGGTAATAACATGCTTTTCCTGTTCCTCGCCAAAGTACATCTCCACCACCCCGCCGAACTCCCGGATGTTCGTGGGGTCACCCCCGATGAAGCAGATGACCTGGTCGAAATCATGGGAGTGGGCTTTGTCCACCATCACGAATGGCTCGGTCAGGTACGACCAGTTCATCGTGAAGTTGATGCCACCGAGATGCTCTCCGCCAAATATGTTTATCTGGGGTGCCTTGATCTGGGGAAACATCACCGACTGCATTATCGGTGCCGGGATGATGTGCCTGCCGTATTTCCCTTCGGCCATTTGCTATCTCCTTTCCTTTCTTGATCGCTTCTGCCGGGCGGGCTGATTTTGTCTGCTGTATCCCAGTTCTGCCGATATTTCAAGGGCAGAGTTCTTGATGATGGGCACGCATTCGTAAAGCCGGGCACGTGACAGCCGGACGGTAGGCCCGAGGATGGCAATGGCCCCCACTATCTCGCCCTTGCCGTTTTTCAGCGTTGTCGCGACGCTGCGCACGCCGTAGTAGTATTCCTCTTCATCAAAGGCGACACCTTCCTGACGCACGAGGATCAGGTGCCTTTTGAGGTCATTAATATCGGTAATGGTGTTGGGCGTATAGCGTTCCAGTTTTCCGCCGAGGTAAAAGTTCAACTCGTGTTCCGGTAGCTCGGCCAGGATTGCCTTCCCCAGACTGGTGGCATGCAGCGAAAGCCGGGAGCCTTCATCGGGGACCACCCTCAGGGGATGGTCGGCAAGAAACGACTGACAGAGGGCGGTGTTCGTTCCGTCCCAGATCGCCATGCACACCGATTCGTTCACCTTTTCCTTCAGCATCATCAGGTGGGGTGCCGCCAGCCTGATGATGCTGTTGTACATCTTCACCCTGCCGCTGAAGTCCAGGAACTTCCAGCCCAGCGAGTATTTGCCGCGCCGCACTGGCTGGCGGAGATAGCCGCATTCCACCAGCGAGCGGGCAATCCTGCGGACGGTCGGCTTGCTCAGCCCGGAAAGCCGCGCCATGTCCTCCAGCGCCAGCTCGTCGCCGTGGTCAAGGAACAGCTCAAGTATTTTGAATGTTTTCTGGATTACTGTCATCGGCCTTTCACCATCTGGTGTTCAGTATGCGGAACAGCAATTTCCATATTCCGGTTTTTCCCAGTCTATCACCGCTTTGTCAAAAACGCAAATCGCAGGGAGAACACTTGACAAAATTGTTGCGTATAGTCTATCATCCAAGAAATTGAAATTGCAAGTCCGGATAGTGGAATTGTCTGGAACTCGCTGGCTTTCCCCCCGTTCGGAATTATCCGTAGGCCCATGCCCCTTTCTTAGTGCAGGAAAACTGTCCGGGCCCGGCATGAAATACCTGGAGTCTCGGAGGTAGCGGATATGAAGCACCCTGTTTTGCTTATTGTTGCCAATGAGCCCGAGCCAGGAAGAGATGACGAGTACAACGAATGGTACTCGGGGAGACACATCCCCATGATGTTCGGCTTTCCCGGTCTCAAGAGGGCCAGCCGTTACCGCCGCACCGGGGATGATAGGGAATGTTCGCAATACTTGGCTGTCTATGAGTTTGCCAGCCGGGATGACCTTGAGGCGTTTTTCCACAGCCCCGAGTTTAAAGCCGCCGTGGCGGATTTTGAGGAGAAGTGGGGTGGTGGGGGCTTCGTGAGAAAATGGGGGGCTGCCTACGAGCTGATCGGCTGCTGGGAGAAATAGCCTTGGTGGAAAACACGGGCCTTTGCCAGCGGTCTATTCCGCGGCATGCTCTGGGAATTTCTAAAACACCGACAATTATTTGAGAAAGGAGAGCGACATTATGGCGGAGAAGAAATACGCGAAGTATCTCTTTTCGGATTTCAGGGAGGAGGCCAACCTGCCGGCGGTGACCAGCCCCCAGGCATATTTCCGTGGTGCCCGCCAGATCCCGGGGGCCAACATGAATATGGGCTGGCAGCTCTTTGTGAAGCCGATCTATCTGGAAAAGGAACCCCACACGCATGATGCCGATGAATACCTGATCTTCCTCGGCGGAGACCCCACCGACTTCTTCAGCAGCTTTGAGGCGGAGATCGATTTCTGGATCGGCGAGGAGATGGAGAAGTATGTCATTACCAGGCCGACCATCATCTTCGTTCCCAAGGGCCTGCAGCATACCCCGCTGAATTTCCGCAAGATCGTTAAGCCGGTGCTCTTCAGCGCACTCCTGCTCACCCCCAAGTTCACCAAGACGATGGGGGGCAAGGAGTATTCGTACGACGGCCCGGGTTTTGGCGGGGCGGGGAAGATGTTGCAGGTCTGATCGCGGGCCGCGGGCATATCCTCGCGCGACCCGGTCAGGTTCGGCGCCTGATGGAGGTGGCTACGTGAAGGCTTTGCGTGTCGGGCTTGTCGGGACGGGCAGCATTGCCCGGTCCCATCTGAGAGCATACCGGGAATTCCCCGGGGTGGTCACCCTGAATGCCGTCTGCGATATCCGTAGGGATGTCATGATGCGGTTTGCCGCCGGTGCGGGGGTGAAGGACTGTTTTACCGATTTCAGGGAGATGCTGGAAAAGGCCGAAATTGATGCCGTGGACATCTGCACCAGTCATGACCAGCACGAGCCTCAGGTAATCGCCGCCGCCGGAGCTGGCAAGCACATCCTCCTTGAAAAACCGATGGGACGCACCCCCGATGAGTGCCGGCGCATGCTCCGCGCCGTGGAAGAGGCCGGGGTCACCTTCATGATCGGGCATGACCTGCGCTTCCTGCCGCAGACGAGGGGAATAAAGCGTGTCATTGAGGAAGGGGAAATCGGGAAGGTACGTGTCGTCCGCTGTGAGCTCTTCGCCAACATGCCCCCGGAGAGGAATTTCGGCGCCGGGCACTGGCTGTTGGATGGCAATCTGGCGGGCGGGGGCATGCTGATCTCCGGGCTTATCCACCAGATAGACCTCATGCGGTACTATATCGGTGATGTCAGCCATGTTTTCGGCATCTGCCGGACGGTCCATCCCGAATTCATCAACGGTGCCGAGGAATACGCCTGTGCCACGCTTGAGTTTGCCGGCGGCGCCATCGGTAGTGTCATGCTGGTCTCCTCGTCGACGAGGAACCCGTACGGCGTGCAGTACACCCTCTTCGGGGACGACGGCACGATATACTCCACACCTTCGGAGGAGCGGGTCATCCAGTTCGGCGCCGGCATGATAGCCTCCGCCCGGCGTGATGCGGAGGCCGGTACCTTCGGCAGGTTTGTCCCCGTGGCCCCGGATTACGAAGGGCTTGTCGGCGACGACCCGTTCGTCAACGAGATCCTTCACTTTGCCGCCTGCTGCCGGGAGCACCGGCAACCGCTGACCAGCGGCAGGGACAGCTTCAACACGTTGAAGGTGGTCTTCGGTATCTACGAGTCGGCAAGGACGGGCAGGAGGATAGACCTCGCCACCATCTAGCCGGCAGGGTACCCGGGGGTAGCTTCAGCTACAGCCGTGCGGCACATTATTTGGACGGCTTTTTCTGCGGCCGTGGTCCGGCGGCCTCGGGCCAGTGCACGATCATCTCATCGCTATCGTAGCCGACGTCAACGAAAAGCATCCGCTTGAGGTCTTCCGGAGAGACGAGGTCCTTGCGGGACTTTTCGGTGCGGATCGTCGACTGGTTGATCTCAATCATCAGGAACGGTCGGGTGACCTTCAGGATGCGCCACGGGGCATGGACGAAGTTGGGCGGTATGCAGATGACCGTGGAGCGGTTGAAAGTGTATTTCTCCATCTCCTCACCCATGCACATCTCGATCTCGGCACCCAGGTCAAAAGGATGGTCCGGGTCCGTGCCCAGGTGGATGAGGAGTTCCGGGTATTTGTGCGTGTGCGGGCCGTGGGATATCTCGCCCCATTTCTTGGTACCGTAGGCACCGTAGGGCCTGTCGCCGACCCAGTAGATGTTGTAGTCGTTGAACCCTTCAAACGTCTTGCCGTTGATGAAGGCGATGGCGGCGTAGGTCCGCTGTGCCTGTATTTCCGGGTCGACTCCCGAAATGAACAGGTGCTCGTATTTTCTCTTTTCCATCTGGCTCACACCTCCTGAAATTGATGGCTTTTCGTCCCGGGGGTCTGGCATACCAAGGGGACTCCCCTGCTAAAGGGTAAGTATTTCATTATCTTTGACCTGCCTGATATCCGGTGTAGAAGCTACCTACAGC
>JAOAEN010000003.1 GCA_026416775.1 Dehalococcoidales bacterium | reverse complement strand
ACCTGAGAGACCGCAGCCCCGCGGGCGAAGTAAGGCAGCGTCTGTCCAGCATTGTCTTTATGGGCATGGGGGAGCCGCTGGCAAATTATGATGCCCTTCTGCATGCGATTGAAAACCTGAACTCACCTTCCGGTTTCGGGCTCGGTGCCCGCCACATGACTGTCTCCACCGCGGGGCTGGTGCCGGGGATAGAGCGTCTGAGCCGGGAGAAATTTCAGGTCGGGCTTGCCGTTTCCCTTCATGCCGCCGAAAACAGCTTGAGGAATAGACTTGTCCCGCTCAACCGCAGATACCCGCTGGAAGTGCTCATCCCTGCCTGCCAGCGTTACTTTCAGGCAACGGGACGGCGGGTCAGCTTTGAGTACGTTCTTTTCAAAGGGGTCAATGATTCGGTATCACAGGCATACAGGCTGGCGGAGCTCCTGAAGGGCATGAACTGTCATGTCAACCTCATCGCCGCCAATGATTGCGGAGAGCCGGCGTTTCAACCGCCGTCCCGTGAGGCGGTATTAAAATTTGCACAGGTGTTGGGGGAATGCGGGGTCAACGTGACACTGCGCAGGTCCATGGGTAGAGACATCGCCGCAGGGTGCGGTCAGCTGCGGAGCCGCTTTGGCAATCCGGGGACGGGAAGACCGTCAGAACATGAATGGAAGGAGAAAAATACGGGCAATGTCCGGTGAAACGATCCTGTGGATAGTATTCGGGATTCTCATTCCGGTAATGCTGGCACTGGACCTTGGCGTATTTCACCGCCGGGCACATGCGGTCAGGGTCAAGGAGGCACTCATCTGGAGCGCAGTCTGGATCTTACTGGCATTGTTCTTCAACCTTGGTGTTTATTTTCTTACCGATCACGAAAAAGCGTTGAATTTCCTGACTGCCTATCTTGTTGAGAAATCGTTGAGTGTGGATAACCTCTTTGTTTTTCTCTTGATCTTCACTTACTTCTGTGTTCCACAGTCCTACCAGCACCGGGTACTTTTTTTCGGTATCCTTGGGGCCATCATCATGCGTGCCATCTTCATTTTTGCCGGGCTTGCCCTGATTACTACATTGCACTGGATTATCTATATCTTTGGTGCCTTCCTTGTCTCTACTGCGGTGAGACTTGTCTTGAAGAAGGAATCAGAGGTAAAGCCCGAGAGAAACCCCGTCCTCAGGGTCTTCCGCCGTTTTGTCCCCCTGACCAGGCGTTACCACGGGGAGCATTTCTTTGTGAGGGGCAGGAAGCGATGGCTTGCCACGCCACTTCTTCTTGTGCTTGTTGCGATTGAGAGCACGGATGTGGTCTTTGCGGTGGACTCGGTTCCGGCAGTTCTTGCAATAACCCAAGATGCGTTTATTGTCTATACGTCCAATATTTTTGCTATCCTGGGGCTGCGTGCCCTCTATTTTGCTCTTTCAGGTGTCATCGAAAAGTTCTACTACTTAAATTACGGGCTTGCGGTGATCCTCGGCTTTCTGGGATTGAAAATGATGGTATCCGAATTCTATAAGATCCCCGTGGTTGTTTCGCTGGGGGTCGTGGTGACCGTGCTTGCGGTTGCCGGGGTCTGTTCGGTCGTCCGCGCCCGCAGAATGGCGTGCCTCAACGCACCGAAGCATGAATCTCAGGATAATAGCTGAATAGTTCTGGCACGCGACCGGCTGGGTTTCTACATCCCCGGCATGCCTCTCTTGAGCAGCTCGTCGAATGCCTCAAACCACTTGACCTTAATGTCATCACTCCATGAAGGATCAAAGGTCGGGAATTTGTCCAGAAGCTTACTGTTCCATGACTGATAATCTGGCACTTGTACTATTTTTTGTGGCACTTGAAAATTCTGTTTTGTCCTCTCACCACTTCTGCGTCCCGCGGTTTTTGTTGCCGTGCCGGAACGTATTCCCCTGACGTGTTTGAGGATGAACGATGATACCGGAAGCCCGGCATCCATCGCCATGGCGATGAAGAATTTCAGGCATTTCCGTTTCACATCCTCGGTGAGCTGGAAGTTGCTGGTAAATGCCTCTTCCAGCTCGGCATAAGTGGCACGTTCTAGATCAATGGCACTTCTCATGACGAAGCTATATGACTGTGAGACGATGTTCTTCAGCAGGCGCGGGCGGGACTCGGTATTGGCACCGACGAGCGTTTTGAGCTGTTCCGTCGGCTTGCCATTGACATCAATGAGGTCTAGAAAGCGCATTGCTGCCATGAGCTGGGTGCCGGTACTCCCGGAGAAGATGTCTCCCCAGTAGGAGCGGTCAATGCGCGAAGGCAGGTTCTGCCGCAGGCGCTCAATAAAGTTGAGGAAGGTGCGGTAAGAGACATACGGAGGAAGATGACGGTGTCCTCTTTCTGATGTCATGGCTACCCCCATCTGTGCCGTACATGCTGTTATTATATGCCGAAAGTGAAAAAGTTACAAGAAAAACAACCTGGTGCTTAAATGGCATTTTGGAGGACATACGAGAAATAGAAAGGACAAAAATTGTTTGCTGCTTCTGGCACATGTTAGCATGGTGCAGATTTCTTAATCCACCAGATTCACAGACTCACAAAATAAAGCAGGAGGCAAAGACACAATGGGAACCCCAATTGAGTATCAGAAGTTGATGACGGAAATTGTTTACATCAACCTGCCCGGGCCGGAGGAGCCGGCTCCCAACATGACCGGTGGCGAGCTTCTCCACGGCTTTCTTGCCGAGCTTCACCGCATCAACAACCCGGAATTCCGCGAGTACCTCAACTCACTGTGCAACAAGTGGAATATCCGCTACCGTGACCAGCGGAAATAAAAGCCCGTAGAAAAAGTAACGAGCCAGTGCCCTCTTCAGGCAGGGCGGCACTGGCTTAAATCTTTTGAATCTCGGGTGAAGAAGAACAGGAGGGAATTTGCATGAGAAAGGACAGGATTGCTGCCATTGATGTCGGTACCACCAAGGTATGCACCATCATGGCTGATGTCTATAATAAAGAGGAAATAAGGGTGATCGGCGTCGGGGTGACGCCATCACGCGGGCTCCACAAGGGACTTGTGGTAAATCTGCACGAGGCAAGGGAGTCCATCAGAAGATCGGTGCGGATGGCGGAGCAGATGGCGGGGCGGCGGCTGGAGTCGGCCTATGTCGGGGTGACCGGACGCCACATTACTTCCATTAATAACCGTGGTTCCATCGCCATCACACGCAGTAATCAGGTGGTCAGCCCCAGTGACCTGAAACGCGTGCTGGATGTTGCCCGTTCGGTCAAGGTGCCTTCGGAGCAGCGCCTGCTGCATGTTATCCCGCGCGAGTATGTTGTTGACGGGCAGGGCGGGGTGAAGAACCCGGTCGGGATGCATGGCTTTCGTCTTGATGTGGAGACGCACATTATCACGGCGGCGGTAACTTCCGTCCAGAACCTGACCAAGTGCGTCCATAGCACCGGTGTTGATGTGGAAGACCTGGTCATGGAGCCGCTTGCCAGTGCCGAGGCGGTGCTTACTCCCGAGGAAAAGCAGGACGGGGTACTCCTTGCCGATATCGGGGGCGGGACAACCGACATTGCCCTTTTCAAGGACAACACCATCTACCACACCGCCGTAATCCCCGTGGCCGGCTATCAGGTAACGCGTGACATATCCATCGGTCTTGGCGTGACCTTTGAATTCGCCGAAGAAATGAAAAAGAGGTATGGCAATGTGATGCCCGTGATGGAGGAGGAAGAGGGTAGGGGTAAGGACAGGGACAAGAATATTGCCATTACCGGTGACGGTCACAGTATTTCCTACCGCGACCTTTCCGAGATCATCCGGATGCGCGTGGAGGAGATCCTGCGGCTCATCATGCTGGAGCTACCCCAGCAGGACTATGAGAAGCTCATCCCGGCGGGGCTTGTCCTGACCGGTGGTGGCGCCAACCTTCCCGGCATTGCAGAGCTCGGGGAGATGGTCACCAGGGTCCCGGTAAGGGTAGGGCGGCCAATCAGTCTGGCTGGCGTCTCGGACATGCTGGATGACCCGGCTTATGCCACTGCGGTAGGGCTTCTGCTCTGGAAGATGAGGAATCAGGACAGCACGGTTACCCCGGCGAAAGACGGTGCCCTGCGCCGGATGCTCACCAGAATGTTCAGGCTTTTCCGTTAACAAATGCTTAACAGCCATGTATTTACAATGAAGGAGAGATAAATAATATGGCAAAGTCAGCACAGGTTAATGCAAATGTGAAGATAAAGGTCATCGGTCTGGGTGGCTCCGGATGCAATGCCGTTACCCGTATGTCCCGGGAGCAGCTCCACGGTGTTGAGCTGATTGCCATGAACACTGATGCCCAGCATCTGGAGATTACCGAAGCAATGCAGCGTATCCAGCTCGGTGAAAAGCTCACACGCGGGCTCGGGGCCGGCGGTGACCATACTGTCGGGCGGCGGGCGGCTGAAGAAAGCCGCGATGCTATCCGCGATGTAGTCAGCGGTGCCGATATGATCTTCATCACGGCCGGCATGGGGGGTGGTACCGGTACCGGTTCAGCCCCGGTGGTTGCCGAGATGTGCAAAAAGTCCGGTGCCCTGACGATCGGTGTGGTCACCAAACCCTTCTCTTTTGAGGGTAAACATCGTGCCAGGACCGCTGAAGAGGGGCTTAAGGACCTCATGAAGTGGGTGGATACCCTGATCATCATTCCTAACGATCGTCTGCTCACCCTCTGCGACCAGAAGACCACGGTTGACGCCGCCTTCAAGATGGCGGATGAGGTCCTGTTCCACGGCGTTCAGGCAATTGCCGAGGTAATTACCGTCCCCGGGCTTATCAACCTTGATTTTGCCGACGTCAGGACAATCGTCAAGGACGCCGGCCCTGCCTGGATGTCCATCGGGCGGGGGACCGGGCAGAACCGTGCTGTTGAGGCGGCGAAGCAGGCGCTTGCCAGCCCGCTTCTTGACGTGTCCATACAGGGGGCTAAGGGTGTCCTTTTCAACATATCCGGGGCCAATCTTACCCTTTACGAGGTCAACTCGGCTGCTGAGATTATACGTCAGGCGGTTGACCCGAGCGCCAACATCATCTTCGGGGTGGTGCTTGACCCGAAGCTTGGTAACGACGTGCGGCTGACACTGATTGCCACCGGCTTCTTGACCCGTGACAGGATGATGGGTGAGGACCATGAAAAAGAGCTGGCCAACCTTCTCAAGGGTATTGCTGATGAAGAACTTGACATGCCGTCTTACACGAGGCAGCGTCAGGTATCTCAGGAAGCAAAGACGACTCCCGTGAAGAAAGTTTACAACAACTAAAAATACTGCGGGGAGAAGAAGCCCATGGTTACGGTACGTACGAGGCGAAGGGGTCATTCATATGCCGGCCAGCTTATGAGGAAACTTATCCGGGATCGGTGCTCTCTTGCCCTGCTCAGGTTTTTTGTGGCACATCCCAACGGGCGTTTCAGCAAACTGGCCATAATCAATGCCATTGACTACCATATTGAGCGCCCGGATATAGAAAGAGCCCTGGCGCAGATGGTGGAAGAGGGTATCCTGACACTTACTGTTGAGAATTCCATCAGCTTCTACACACTGACACGTAATGAGCCGGTGCGCCAGATTGTCATGGATCTGGGAGAGTTTGGTTGGAGGTACTGGCAGCTGATACTAGAGTATGTCTGAGGCATATCTGGAAAACAGCCGGGAATTTTCAGGGGGCGGTGGAAATATGGTAATATATCAGAAGAACCGGGCGAAAAAATTGCCTCGATCGGTAAGAGTAATGATGCAGCACCGGTTCAATCTACCCGGCGGGTATGTCGGCATGCTGCGTTGTGTGGAGTGCGAAAGGATGGAAAACGGGGAAAAGGTGAGGGTGCTCAATATTTTCAGCCCGGTGAGGGCGCGAGGGCATCATCTTTCCATCAGGACGATTGATGACCTGAGGAAATTCCCCGAAATGGTCCTCTTCCGCGGGCAGATAAACGGGGATGGTTCTGTTGAGCTTACTGACCGGCGCAGCCCGGTCTGGGAGAAGTAGATTAGTAGTCTCTGGAGAGGTTTGAATCATGGGAAGAAAGGCAGAGAAGGCTGCCCAGCGCAAGGCTTACCGTGAAGCCTTCAAGAATGTGAAGCACGGGCATGGTGGTCGCCCGATAAGGAAGAAAGAGGAGACCGCACTGGGGCAGTAGTTAGGCTTTCGGTGCTGGAGGTGCAGACCATGCCGAGCGGAGTTATCCGGCTGCTGGACAGGCATCATGGTTACGGTTTTGTGTCCAGCAGCAGTGGAAAGGATGTCTTTTTTCACTACAGTGCCCTGGAAGGGGTCAGCTTCCAGTCTCTCCACGAAGGCCAACCTGTTATCTACAAGGTGGGGCTGGGTGAAAAGGGGCTTGTGGCGAAGGAAGTAAGGCTGTGCGTGGACAGGCGTATTTCGCGGTAAGCTAAACGTAACGCCCCGACCCAGTCGGGGCTTTTTTTCTTATCTCGGTAGTTTTCACGGTTCGGTAATACATGAGCAGGGCGGTTGTTACCGGTGGTGCCGGGTTTATCGGCTCGCATCTTGCCGGAGAGCTGGTGGAGCGGGGGTACCGGGTCACTATCATCGATGACCTCTCCACCGGCAGCCTGTCGAACATCAGCTCCATCCTTGACCGCAGCGGGGTTGAGTTTGTCCGTGGCAGCATTTCCTCGCTATCGCTGCTGCGCCGGGTGTTTTCCGGGGCGACCTATGTTTTCCACCAGGCAGCTGTGGTGAACGCCCCGGCAAGTGTGAAAAGGCCGGCCCATTTCCACCGGACGAATGCCACCGGGACGTTGAACGTACTTCTTGCTGCCAGGGACTGCGGGGTGAAGAAGGTTGTCATTGCTTCCTCGGCTGCGGTGTACGGGGATAGCCCGGCTCTTGTCCAGACGGAAGACATGCCACCAGACCCGCTGACCCCGTACGCGGTAACCAAGCTCATCGGGGAATACTACGCAAAGGTGTTCCGTGACAACTATGGCATGGCTACGGTAAGCCTCAGGTATTTCAATGTTTACGGGCCGCGGCAGAACCCGAAGTCGGTGTACGGGGCTGTTATCCCATCGTTTGTGAGCCGAGTGCTTTCGGGGAAGCCGCCGGTCATTTACGGGGATGGTAGCCAGAGCCGTGATTTCGTCTTTGTTAGGGATGTTGCCCTTGCCAATATCCTGTTTGCCGAAAGCAAGGCGACGGGGGTTTTCAACATCGGCAGCGGGAAGAAAATGACCATCACCGGGCTGGCGGAGCTAATCATGAAGATTATCGGCAAACCGGACATCAGGCCGGTCTATCGCAAGGCCCGTCCCGGTGATATCCTCCACAGCCTAGCAGACATCAGCAAGGCCATGGCCTTTGGTTACTGTCCTGCCTTCAGCCTTGAAGACGGACTTCGCGAGTTTATCACCTGGATGAAGGCTGGCGGTCATAGCCTCTGAGCTGACCGTCTCTGGAATACGTCCGTTTCAGGGAGGCCCTCTGGTTTGCCATTTTTATTTCGTGAGAGGGATTGGGCAGGACATTCCCGACTGAGGCACGGAACTCCAAGGAAAAACCAGTGGCGTCCCTGGAGGGATTCGAACCCACGACCCGCTGCTTAGAAGGCAGCCGCTCTATCCAGCTGAGCTACAGGGACGGAAGCTTCAATAATCAATGTAACATGAGGAATGGAAACCGGTCAATACTCATCGGCGGTAACCCGAAAAGCCGTATTTATGCGGTGAATAGGTTTGCCACTGCCCAGCCGAGCATGGTGGCCCCGGTGACAAGAGCACCAGCGATGATGACCCCGATGATCGCTGCTGGCACGGAGTATCTGGGGTTCATTCTTACCAGTGAGGCCAGCACCATGCCTGTCCAGATGCCGGTGAACGGTAGGGGAATAGCGATGAAGATCGCCAGCCCAAGCCACCCGAAGCGGTCAATGTATTTTTTCTGGCGTGCCGTCCGCGCAAGATATGCCTGCATGGGATGCCGGAGAAATGGAATTTTCATCGCCAGGGTAACAATTGCCTCAAGAAAAAACACAAGGAACGGGAGGGGGAGAATGTTACCCAAAACACTGAAAAGGTAGGCAAGGTGCCAGGGGAAGTTGAAGGCCACAATCGCCGTTGGGATAGCACCGCGGAGCTCGGAGATCGGCAGGGCAGCGATACAGATTACCTTCAAGATGTCAAGAAATTCCATGAAGTTGATCCTTGGCGAGTGTAACAGAAGAAGCCGTCATGCGTCAAGCCAGCTTCGGAGAATAGCTTTAGCTTGACAATGGGACAGATGGTGGGATAGTATTAGGGTTAGTTCGTCTTCTTCAAGACCCAGAAATGCCATGCCGAGACTGCTTGATAGTATTGATAGCCCGGCGGATCTCAAGAAACTGCCGCAAGCATCCCTGGAAGAGCTAGCGGCAGAAATCAGGCACGAAATCATCGAGACCGTAACCACTACCGGCGGACATCTGGCTTCCAATCTGGGTGTTGTTGAACTCACCATTGCCCTGCACCGCGTGTTTGATAGCCCGCGTGATAAGATCATCTGGGATGTCGGGCACCAGAGTTATGTCCATAAGTTGCTCACGGGCAGGCGGAAGCTTTTCGGTTCGCTGAGGCAGTACGGCGGGATCTCCGGCTTCACCTCGCGCGAGGAGAGCGAACATGACCCTTTTGGTGCCGGTCATGCCAGTACCTCAATATCAGCCGCTTTGGGGATGGCGGTTGCCCGTGACCTTGCCGGTGAAGACTACAGGGTAATTGCGGTGATCGGCGATGGTGCCATCATGTCCGGGATGGCCTTTGAGGCGTTGAATCATGCCGGGCATCTGGGGAACCGTCTTATCGTCGTCCTCAATGATAATGGCATGTCAATTTCACCCACCGTCGGGGCACTGGCAAAGCTGCTCGGGCAGGTACGTTTGAACCAGAGTCTCCGTCGGGCAAAGAGGGGAGGCGAGAAAATCGTTCATGCCTTGCCCTTCGGTGCCAGGCTGTGGGGGCTCTACCGCCAGATTGAAGCGCGCATCAAGGGTTTTTTCATGCCCACGCCTCTCTGGGAAGCACTGGGTTTTACCTACATCGGTCCGATAGACGGGCACAGCATTCGTGATCTTGAAGAGGTCTTCATCAGGGTGAGGGATTTTGCCGCAAAGCCGACCCTGGTCCATGTCATTACTACCAAGGGCAAAGGGTATCTTCCCGCGGAGAAGAACGCCGTCTATTTCCATGGGGTATCGGCTAAGGGCGGTGAGACCCGCGGAGCACCGACTTACAGCGAGATTTTCGCCCGGACAATGCTCCGTCTGGTACGCGAGGAAAAGCGACTTATCATTATTACGCCGGCAATGCCTGAGGGAAACTGTCTCAACATCGTGGCTGATGAATTCCCTGATCGGGTCTATGATGTGGGGATTTGTGAGCAGCATGCGGTGACATTTGCGGCGGGCATGGCATCCCAGGGCTATATCCCGGTCGTGGCGATTTATTCAACCTTTCTCCAGCGGGCGTTTGACCAGATTATCCACGACGTATGCCTGCAGAAGTTGCCGGTGGTCTTTGCCGTTGACCGGGGCGGGATTGTCGGTGATGACGGGAAGACCCATCAGGGGATCTTTGATATTTCGTATCTCACGCTGGTTCCCGGTCTCGTTGTGGCCAGCCCCAGGGATGAAAATGAACTCCAGCACCTTTTCTATACTGCGGTAAAACTGGGAAAGCCCATGGCGGTGCGCTATCCGCGTAGCCCGGGGCTGGGTGTTCCTCTCGATGAGAGGTTCATACGGATACCGGTCGGCAAAGGTGAAGTCCTGAGGAGGGGAAATCATCTTGTTATTTGGGCTCTTGGTTCTTCCGTGGCACCGGCCATGGAAGCCGCCGAGGAGCTTGCCGGTCTCGGGGTTGAGGCAACGGTTGTCAATGCGCGTTTTGCAAAGCCCATTGATGGTTCCCTTGTTCTTGACCTGTCCCGCCGTATCAAGAGGTTTGTGACCGTTGAGGAGAACGTGCTGAGCGGTGGTTTCGGCAGCCATGTGGCAGGCTTGCTTCAGGAGTCCAAACAGAACGATGTCTCTCTGGTGAGTATTGGCATTCCCGATGAATTTGTGGAGCACGGTTCGCAGGCAGTCCTGCGTGCCAAGTACGGTCTTGATGCCAGTGGTATTGTCAGGAAGATTACCATGGCGTTCCCGGAGCTTTTACTGAAGCCGGCACTTGATAACAGGGCAAGGACCGGTTGAGCGGGCGGCGGGTGTGGCAGTTCGCGGAGGTCTGATTTTATACCGCGGTTGAGAGGTAATTTATGGACAAGATGACGGTTCGTGATGTCCCGGTTTCCGGCAAGCGCGTGCTTGTCCGCGTGGACTTTAATGTCCCCATCGATGCAAACGGGGTAATTACCGACGATAGCCGGATTCGGGCTACGCTCCCGACGATAGAATATCTTATCAGACAGGGAGCGAAGATTGTTCTCATGTCGCATCTGGGCAGACCCAAAGGAAAGCCTTCTCCGGAATTCAGCCTGGCCCCCGTGGCGCAGAAGCTTTCCGAGATACTGGGCAGGAAGGTGAAGCTTGCTCCGGACTGTATCGGCCCCGGGGTAGAAAAGCTGGTAGCGGGGCTGAAGCCGGGGGAGGTCCTGCTTCTGGAGAACCTGCGTTTCCATGCTGAAGAGGAAGCCGGTGACCCCGAATTTGCCCGGGCGCTGGCACGGCTTGGCGATGTATTGGTCAACGATGCCTTTGGCACTGCCCACCGGGCACACGCTTCGGTAACGGGCGTCACCAGGCACCTGCCTGCGGTTGCCGGTTTTCTCCTTGAAAAAGAGATCAATACCCTCGGCGGGCTGTTGAAAAATCCGGAGCATCCGTTTGTTGCGATTTTCGGTGGTGCCAAGGTCAGCGACAAGGTGAAGTTGCTGAAAAACATCATGGGGAGGGTTGACCGGCTGCTTATCGGCGGCGGTATGGCGGCGACCTTCCTGAAAGCTAGGTCTTATAATGTGGGCGATTCGTCGGTTGAGATGGAGAGCATTGATGTTGCCCATGAGCTTCTGGAGGATGCGAAGAACAACGGGGTGAGGATTATCCTGCCCCTTGATGCTGTTATCGCCGACAGACTGGACGATGGGGCTGAAACCAGGGTTGTTGACATAAAGTCAATTCCGGCGGGGGAAAAGATCGTGGACATCGGGCCGAAGACGGTTGAGCTGTTTCTGGGGGAGATGGAGAGGGCACGAACCGTCTTCTGGAACGGTCCGATGGGTATCTACGAGATACCCAAGTTCTCCCGGGGCACCGAAAGCATTGCCCGGGCTTTACCCCGGCTTGAGGCCAAGACCATCGTTGGCGGCGGCTCCACGGCGGAGATCATTGATGCTCTGGGGCTTTCCGGTAAGCTGACTTTTGTTTCCACGGGTGGCGGTGCTTCGCTCCAGTTCCTCGGCGGCGAAGAGCTTCCCGGAGTCACCGCGTTGCAGGATAGGAAATGAACCGGCTTGAGCTGATCAGGGGACTTTCCCAAGTTACCCCGGAAAAGATTATCATGCTCGTGATTGACGGTCTGGGCGGGCTTCCTGACCCGAAGACCGGGCTCACCGAGCTTGAGACCGCCCGTATCCCCAATCTGGACAGGCTTGCTGCCAATGGCGTATGCGGGCTCGCCGACCCGGTCAGCCCCGGTATCACCCCGGGCAGCGGTCCGGGGCATCTGGCGCTTTTCGGCTATGACCCGCTTGAGTACAATATCGGGCGGGGGGTGCTGGAGGCGCTGGGAATTGACATTGTCCTTGAGGATGGGGACGTGGCAGCACGCGGCAATTTCTGTACTGTAGATGAGAACGGTATCATCACCGACCGCCGGGCAGGGCGCATTACCACCGAAGAGTGTATAAAGCTCTGTCAGAAGCTTGACGGGATGAACTTTGATGGTGTGGACGTGAAGGTATAACCCGTGCGGGAGCACCGCTTTGTCGTGGTCTTCCGGGGAAGCGGCTTGGACGCCGACCTGACGGAATCCGACCCTTCACGGACAGGAATGTCTCCGCTGGAGATCCGGGCTCTATCGTCCGGGTCGGAAAGGCTGGCGCGGATTGCCCGGCATTTTGTGGAAAAGGCGCGTGATGTCCTGGGGGGACAGAAGCAGGCAAACATGATCCTGCTGCGCGGTTTTTCCCGTAAGCCCCGGTTGCCCACGATGCAGGAAATCTACAGGCTGAATCCCTTGGTAATCGCCGTCTATCCCATGTACCGGGGGCTGGCAAGGCTGGTGGGCATGGAGGTGGTGCCGGCGGGCAACAGCCTCAAGGACGAGGTCGGGGCACTTGAGGAGAACTACGCGAGGTATGACTTTTTCTTCCTTCACGTGAAGTGGACGGATACTGCAGGTGAAGACGGTGATTTTGCCCGCAAGGTGAGGGTGCTTGAAGAGATTGATGCGGTGTTGCCCAGGGTGATTAACCTCAGGCCCGACGTTCTCGTTATCACCGGCGACCATTCCACACCGGCAGTCCTGCGGGGGCATAGCTGGCATCCGGTGCCGGTGCTGCTCTGCTCCAGGTACTGCCGCCGCGACGGGGTAAGCAAGTTTTCTGAGAGTGCCTTTGCCAGCGGTGGGCTGGGCAGGATTCCTGCAGTGGAGATCATGGGGCTTGCCATGGCTTATGCCCTGAAGCTGACGAAATACGGGGCTTAGGAGCAGATGATGACGCGTATTCCGCTTATTGCCGGCAACTGGAAGATGCATACCACCGTTGACGAGGCAGTGCATCTGATAAAGACGATGCAATCCGAGTTGAACAAGATAAAGGGGGTGGAGAAGGTGATCTGTCCTCCTTTTATTTCCCTAGTGCCGGCTCACGCTATGATAAAGGGGAGTTCCATCAAGCTCGGTGCCCAGAACGTGTTCTATGAGGAGAAAGGTGCCTACACTGGGGAGATTTCGCCGCCTATGCTCAAGGGGCTGTGTGATTACGTGATCATCGGGCATTCGGAGAGACGGCGCTATTTCGGCGAGACCGATGAGATCGTGAACAAGAAGGTGAAGATGGCGGTAAACTACGGGCTTAAACCCATATTATGTGTTGGAGAGACAGTGGAAGAAAACGAGGCAGGACAGACACGTGAGGTGCTGGGACGCCAGCTCATGGCCTGTGCTGACCGTGCCTATTACATGAGTGGCTGTGTCATTGCCTATGAGCCGGTCTGGGCGATCGGCACGGGCAAGCCGGCCCGCCCCGAGGATGCCGGGATGACCATCAGCTTCATCCGCCGTTTTATCGTCCATCTCCACGGCAGCGGCATTGCCAATACCGTGCGTATTCTCTACGGTGGAAGTGTTAGCCCGGAGAATATTGCTGATTTCCTCAGGCAGCCGGATATCGATGGCGCCCTGGTCGGTGGTGCCAGCCTCAGGGCTGACGAGTTTGTCAGTATTGTCAGGCAGGCAGCAGATATCAGGGGGCTTTGAATCTCTCTTACGGTCTTCCTGACCCCGGTGTGGTATAATTTAAGCAAAAAGAGCATATTTCGGTTCTTTGGAAGATCTGGGAGAAGGTAGCCAAAAAAGTTCAAGACGTCTTGTTGCCATTGTCGGACCTACCGGGCCCGGCAAGAGCCGGCTTGCGGTCAGACTGGCGGAGGAGTTTGCCGGCGAGATTGTCAGTGCTGATAGCCGGCAGGTCTATCGCCACATGGATATTGGCACCGCCAAGCCATCGCCCGAGGAGCTTGAGCGGGTACCCCACCATCTCATAAGTATCATCAACCCCGATGAACCGTTCAGTCTGGCACAGTACCTCGTGCTTGCCCGGAAGGCGATTGAAGATATTTTCCGCCGCGGGAAAGTGCCGTTTGTGGTGGGGGGAACGGGGCAGTACGTGAAGGCGCTTCTTGAAGGCTGGCAGGTTCCGGAAGTACCCCCTGATGGCGAATTCCGTTATAATAGGGAAAAAGAAGCCTTTGATGGAGATGCCGATGCCCTTTATGTCCAGCTTGTTGCCGTCGACCCTCAGGCAGCCGCTAAAATCGACCGCCGGAATATACGGCGGGTGATCCGTGCCCTAGAGGTGTATAACCGGGCGGGAAAGACGTTTTCCCAGCTCCGGATCAAAAATGAACCTTCTTTTTGTTCCTTGATGATTGGTCTGACGACCGGACGAGCAGAACTGTATGCCATGGTTGACCGCCGGATTGACAGGATGATAGAGACCGGGCTTGTCCAGGAAGTGGCAGCGTTGCTCCATATGGGATATGGGCCTGACCTGCCATCGATGACCAGCATCGGCTACCGCCAGATGGGGCAGTACCTTGAGGGTAAGCTGTCGCTCGAGGAAGCTATCGGCAGGATGAAGGCGGAGACGCACCGCTTTATCCGTCACCAGTATGCGTGGTTCCGCCGGGATGACCCGAAAATTCGCTGGTTTGATATAAGACAGGATCCGGAAAAGCAGATAATGGACCTGGTCGGAAGTTTTTTGAAAGGAGAAATGGCATCCTAGAAAGGGAAAAGAGAGAAGAGATGGACTTTACCAAGATGCATGGTGCTGGTAATGATTTCGTGGTTGTTGATGGACGCGGGATTGAGCGTGACTGGTCAAGACTGGCGATAACCGTCTGCAACCGGCACTTCGGCATCGGTGCTGATAGCCTGCTTGTGCTCCTGCCTTCAGGAAAGGCTGATTTCGGCATGCGTACCTTTGATGCTGATGGCTCCGAGGCGGAAACATGTGGTAATGGCATCAGGTGTATTGCCCGTTATGTCCTTGAAAAGGGAATGGTGAGGCGTGATGCCGAAGAAATTACCATCGAGACCATCAGTACCGTTAACCATGTCAGGCTGCAGAGGGAGGGGAGCAGGGTGGTCAAGTTCTGGGCAAACATGGGCAGACCCAGGCTTGCCCCCGATCAGATCCCCGTGCGGTTGAAGACAGGCGATAAAGATGTGTTCTTGATCGGCGGGATGCTCGCCTGCCGGGTCAGGGGGGCGGAGTTTGAACTCGTGCTTAACCTTGTCTCCATGGGGAACCCCCATGCGGTATATTTCTACGACCGGCCGGTTGCGGAATTCCCGCTGGGGAAGCTCGGAAGCCTTGTGGAGAACCTTCCAATTTTCCCTAACCGGGTCAACTTTGAAGTGGCGCGGGTGCTCAACCGTAACGAGATTGAGGCACGTGTCTGGGAAAGGGGGGTGGGGGAGACACTTGCCTGTGGCAGCGGCACCTGTGCCATCACCGTGGCTTCCAGGTTACACGGCTACACCGAGAGCAAGGTGAACGTGAGTCTTCCCGGCGGAGTCCTTAATGCCGAGTGGAACGGTAACGGGGAGGTGGTGCTGGGGGGTCCGGCGGAGATTGTCTTTGAAGGTAAATGGCCTGAATAGGGAGAAGTCTATGAGGATAGCAAGGCGGATACAGAACCTAAAGCCGTACCTTTTTGTTGAGATCAACAAGAAAATCGCCGAGAAGAGGGCAAAGGGTGAAGAGGTCATCAGTTTTGCCATCGGTGACCCCGACATCCCCACGCCGTCCCATGTGGTTGATGCCCTCTTGCGGGCGGCACAGGATCCGGCAAACCACCGTTATCCCGAGTCCGAAGGGCTTCCCGAGCTGCGCCGGGCGATTGCCGAATGGTACAAGAGCCGTTTCAACGTTGACCTTGACCCGGATACCGAGGTGCTGCCGCTCATCGGCTCCAAGGAAGGGATCGGGCATCTAGCTTTCTGCCTCATCAATCCCGGCGATGTTGCCCTGGTCCCGGATCCGGCTTATCCGGTTTATGCTATCGGCACCCAGCTTGCCGGCGGGCGTGTGTATTACCTCTCCCTTAAGGAGAACAATGGTTTTCTTCCCAGCCTGAACAATATCCGCCCAGATGTGCTGAAGAAGGCGAGGGTGCTGTGGATTAACTACCCCAACAATCCCACCGGGGCGGTGGCGGACCTTGAATTTTTCCGTCGGGTCGTTGAATTTGCCCGGAAAAATGATCTCGTCGTCTGCCATGATGGGCCTTATTCCGAGGTGGCTTTTGATGGTTACCGCCCGGTGAGTTTCCTGCAGGCGGAAGGTGCCAAGGAGGTTGGTGTTGAGTTCCATTCCTTCTCCAAGACGTACAATATGACCGGCTGGCGTATCGGGATGGTTGTTGGTAATGCCCAGGTGGTCGGGGCACTGCGGACGCTCAAGTCCAATCTGGATTCAGGCATCCCACAGGCTATCCAGTATATGGCAATTGAAGCGCTGCGCGGTTCCCAGGACTGCATTGCCGAACACAACGCAGT
>JAOAEN010000039.1 GCA_026416775.1 Dehalococcoidales bacterium | reverse complement strand
TGGTCTCGTGGGCTCGGAGATGTGTATAAGAGACAGTTGTGGGTCACGATGACGATGGTATACTGGTGGGATAGCTCACGCATCAAGTCCTCGATCCTCAGGGTCGCCAGAGGGTCAAGGGCGCTGCACGGCTCATCCATGAGGATGACCTCCGGCTCCACCGCAAGCACCCTTGCGATGCACAGCCTCTGCTGCTGGCCGCCCGACAGCGCCAGCGCCGACTGTCCCAGCTTGTCCTTCACCTCGTCCCACAGGGCGGCCTGACGCAGGCTCTTCTCCACAATTTCTTCAAGCTGACCGCGGTTTCTTATCCCGTGGCGGCGCGGCCCGTAGGCGACATTATCGAAAACGGACATGGGAAACGGATTCGGTTTCTGGAAGACCATGCCCACCCTCTTCCTCAGCTCAGCAACATCAATCCTGCTATCATAAATGGAGACCCCGTCAAGAGAGACCGTCCCCTCAACCCGGGCGCCCGGTATCAGGTCATTCATGCGGTTAAAAAGGCGCAGCAGCGACGACTTGCCACAGCCCGAGGGCCCGATGATCGCCGTGATCGCACAGGAAAGGATGTCCAGCGTGATGTTCCTCAGCGCCTGGAAAGACCCGTAGAAAAGGTTGACCTTCTCCATCCTGAGCTTGACGGTATTCTGCTCCGGTGGCTTCTCTGACGGCATGCCGGAAGTGTTCAGATCAAGGTTCATAGATGTTTCCCCTGTCTTGTTTTCAGTCTAATTGCCGCAGCCAGTGCATCAAACGAGAGCACCACCACCAGCAGCACCAGCGCCACCCCCCACATCGTCCCCTTGGGCATATTGGGCACGTGCGCCGCAACGGTATAAAGATGATAGGGTAATGCCATGAACTGGTCAAGTGGTGACTGTGGCAGCCTCGGGATGATAAAGGCCGCTCCCGTCACCAGTATCGGGGCGGTCTCACCGGCAGCCCGGCTTATGGCAAGGACAGCCCCGGTGATAATACCCGGAAATGCCTGCGGCAGCACCACATGCCTTATCGTCTGCCACTTTGTCACCCCGATGGCAAGGCTACCCTCGCGGTACTCCCGCGGCACGGCAAGCAGTGCTTCCCGTGAAGTGGTGATCACCATTGCCAGCGCCTGGGCGGCAAGCGTCAGGCTTGCCGAGAGCAGCGATAGACCAAAGTTAGCCGCAAGCACGAAGACGCTCAGTCCGAAAAGCCCGAAGACAATGCTCGGCACCCCCGCCAGATTGATGATGGCAAGATTGATGAGACGTGTCAGCCAGTTATCACGCGCGTACTCGGTGAGGTAAATCCCCGCCATGACCCCGATCGGCAGGGCGAAGAAAAGCGTGCCCAGCATGAGGTAAAATGTCCCGATGATGGCGGGGAAAATCCCCCCCGCCCGCCCCGCCTGGGACGGGAACTGGCTAAGGAACTCCCAGCTCAGGGCACCGCCACCCCTGATCACGGTATAGGCAATGATAAAGATGACCGGGGCAACCGTGATGGCGGTTGCCAGTCCGAGGAAGACAAAGGCGGTACGCTGGGTTATCCGCCGCGAATCAAAAACCAGTCCGGCCACCGTTTACCTCGCAAACTTCCTTTTCTGCCGCTCCAGAACCCGCTCTGCAATAATGTTCACGGCAAGGGTAAGGATAAAGAGGATGAGCCCCACCGCAAATAATGCCTGATACTGAAGCCCCCCGCGGATAGCGTTCCCGATGCTCGAGGCAATCACCGCGGTCATTGTTGTCATCGGGTCCACCGGCGAGACCGGCATGGCGAGTGCTCCCCCCGCCACCATGAGCACCGTCATCGTCTCACCGATCGCCCGCCCCACCCCCAGCATGATCGCGGCGGCAATCCCCGAAAGGGCCGACGGAATACACACATGCCAGATTGTCTCCCACTTCGTGGCACCAAGGGCATAAGACGCCTCTTTGAACTCCCTGGGCACCGCATGCAGGGCATCCTCGGAGACGCTGACGATAATCGGCAGGCTCATCAGCGAAAGCATGATCGCCGCGGTAAGACCGCAGAGCCCGGTATTCAGCCTGAAGGCACTCTGCACAAGGGGAGAAAGCAGGGCAAGCCCGACAAAACCCATCATCACCGAAGGAATACCGGCAAGGATCTCAATTATCGGCTTTGCCGTCTCGCTCACCTTCCTGGGGGCGACCTCTGAAAGATACGCCGCACACGCCACCCCAACGGGTACCGCGATGGCAGTGGCGATGAGCGTGATCATCAGGGTAGAGACCATGAAAGGGGCGATACCGAATGACGGCGGGTCAGAAATGGGGTACCATTTTGTACCGAAGAGGAACTGCCAGGGGCTGGTATGGGCAAAGATGGGTAAACCATCTTTGAGCAGGATAACGATAATCCCCAGCAGCACGATGATCGCCAGGATCCCTGCGATGAAGATGACACTCTCAATGAGTTTTTCACCAAAGCGCAACCTCCGCCTGAGCTCGGGCGGAGGCGCGGTAATGGAGACGGGCTGACCTGTCAGCATTTTGCGTGCCATCAACCAGTTATTTTCCCACAGGGATGAACCCCGCTTCAAGCACCACCTTCTGTCCCTCCTCCGACAGACAGTAATCAATGAACGCCTTGATGACTCCCGTCGGTGCGCCATTGGTGTAGAAGAGGAGCGGGCGGGCGATAGGGTAGGTGCCGTCAAGCGTTGTGGCCACGCTGGGCTTCACCGCGGGGTCGGTAGCGGTCTTCTTGATCGCGATTGTCTTCACCTTGTCATTCACGTAACCAAGACCGGCGTAGAAGATGGCATTGGCGTTGCCCGCCACCTGTGAGACACCCTCCTCGGTGGACGGCAGCATCAGCACCTTGCCGCCGTATTCCAGACCTTTGTCCGCGGTGGGTAGCCCCTGCATCTGCACCACATGCTCCTTGAAGAACGCATGGGTGCCGGAGTTCGTATCCCGGCTCAGGACCACGATTGCGGCATCGTTACCGCCCACTTCCTTCCAGTTAGTTATCTTACCCGTGTAGATCGCCGAAAGCTGCTCAATGGTCAGCTCCGAGACGGGATTGGACGGGTGCACGATGACGGAAAGTGCGTCCGAGGCAATCTGGATCTCATATGGGTTGACTCCCTTTGCCTGCGCCTGCTCAATTTCCTTTGCCGTGATAAGCCGTGATGCCTGGCAGATATCCGTGGTGCCGTCAATAAGCGAGGCAATACCCACCCCGGTGCCCGGACCGCTCACCGCGATGCTGACCTTGGGATGCATCTTCATGAAGTTCTCTGCCCAGACCGAGCTTAATGGGGTCACCGTGTTGGAGCCGATGATCTTGAAGGAACCCGAAAGGACAGATTCCGTTACCGTGGCGGTGGGCTCAGGTGTGGCCTTTGACGCCCCGCCGCAGCCGGCAGTAACCAGCAATAAGGCAAGCAGAAGTAACGTTAGAATTGACCACTTTCCCTGCGACTTCTTCATTGCAGAGTACATACTATTTTTATAGAACATTTTCCCTCCTTGAATCGTATCGGTTGTGAATTTTTTCCACCCCGTCAAGATACCGGGCGGCGAGATGGTGGTCGCCAAGTACCTCCGGGTGCTCGGCAATAAGATGCAGGACAGCCTCCGCCGTTACCAGATTGGTCGCCAGGGGCACCCCGTGGACATCGCAGACCCTTAGGAGCGCCGATACATCCGGCTCGTGCGGATGGGCGGTAAGCGGATCACGCAGAAAGATGACCGCATCAACCTGGTCGTTTGCCACCATGGCGCCTATCTGCTGGTCACCTCCCAGCGGGCCGCTCTGGACAAGCGTCACCGGAAGCTGCACCTCTTCCATCAGCAACCGCCCCGTGCTTCTGGTGGCGACAAGGCGGCATTTACCGATGATATCCCTATGCGCCTTAACAAGCTGCACCATATCGCCCTTCTTGGCATCATGGGCGATAAGGGCAAGCGTTAGCTCCTTCATCCTTTTCACCCCCTTTCAATTCCGCTGTTTTCCTCTTTTTCAAGCTCCCCGAGAAGTCTTTCCACCCTGCCCCGGATAACTCCGGCAATTTCCCTCACTTTGGCAACAGGTTTCCCTTCGGGGTCTTCAATGCCCCAGTCCTCCATCGGAACCACCCGTGCCGGGCAGAGCCCGTCAGCACCGCAGCCCATGGTGATAACGCGGTCGGCACTGGCGAGCATCTCGGGGGTCAACAGCTTCGGCTGCTGATGGGTCATGTCAAAGCCCATCTCATGCATGACCTGAACCACGACAGGATTTAATTCCCGGGCAGGCGCCGTCCCCGCCGAGAAAGCCCGGTGTTTTCCCCTGCCGAGCCGGTTGAAAAACGCCTCCGCCATCTGGCTGCGCCCAGAATTACGGACGCATACGAACAGAACCTTCTTTCTCACCATCCATTAGCAGTCTAAGGGTGGCACTTTAAGGACAGCTTAAGAGATTGTTAAGAACAGGTTAAATTTCGCCTGGTGACTACCGGCGCGGCAGGCGGAAGGCAAACACGGAGCCTTTGCCCTCTTCGCTTTCCGCCCAGATCTCGCCACCGTGGGCCTGAATGGTGTGCTTGGCGATTGCCAGCCCGAGACCACTACCGCCACCGGAGCGCGCCTTATCCGCCTTGTAGAAGCGCTCAAAGACATGGGGGAGGTCTTCACGCGAGATGCCGATACCGGTATCGCGGATGCGCACCGTGACCGCCTGAGCATCGTAATCCGTGGTGATGGTAATGCTCCCGCCGGGCTTATTGAACTTGATGGCATTGTGCACCAGATTGATGATTGTCTGGCGCAGCCTGTCCCTGTCGGCTTCCAGCAGGGGAAGCCCCCCGGCAAGCTCCCTTGTGATGGCGACCTGATGTCTTTCAGCAAGAGGGGTCATTTCACTGATCACGTCCTCCACGAGCGCGTTCAGGCTCAACGGCTCCTTCTTAAGCTCTGCCCTGCCCGTCTCAATACGGGAAAGCTCGGTAAGCTCGGCGACCATCTGGCTGAGGCGGTCGACCGAGCCGCTTATCCGGGCGAGGAAGTCCCGCGCAACCTTCCTGTCAGCAAGGGCACCGTCCTGCAGGGTCTCCACCATAGCCTTAATCCCGGCAAGAGGAGTACGCAACTCGTGGGCAATGTTACCGACAAGTTCCCGGCGCATGGTCTGCAGGTTCCTGAGATCGGTGAGATCCTGAACGATGATGAGCACGGCACTCAGGCGGTTATGGCTCCTCATGGGGATGGCGATCGCCCTCAAGAAACGCCGGGTCATGCTGGACTCAAACTGCACGGTCTGTTCCCTATCCGTGGCACAGCAGCGCTTGAAGATCTCGTCAACCTCGTGGTCATGCACCACTTCAATGAGGCGCCCGTTGGGCACATCCCTCTCCGAAAAGCCGAAGAACCTGCCGGCAGCGGCATTGGCAAGCTGTACCCAGCCTTCCGGATCAGCCACGATGACGCCGTCGGCCAGGTTGGCGAGGATGCCGTCAAGCTTGGCTTTCTCGGCGGAGACGCCGTCCATGGTCGCCTTGAGCGCTGCTGACATCTCGTTGAACACCCTGGCAAGCTGCCCGATCTCATCCCGGCGGCTTATGGCTATCCTCTCCCCCAGCCTCCCGGAGGCGATCCTCTGCGCCGCCCTGGTCAGCTCACGGATAGGATGCGCCGTCGTCCGCACGATAAGATAGGTAAGCAGCACCACCAGCACCGTAATGATAAAAGTGCTCAGCACAATCACCCGCGTCACGTGTCCGACGGCTTCCTCAACGCCCGCCAGGGGCAGTGCCACCCTGACAAAACCGACTAACTGGCCCTGGTCATAAACGGGCACGGCAAGATACATCATCTTCTGCCGCAAAGCGGTGCTGTAGCGCGTCGCCTCACCGGTACCGTAAGCCAGCGCATCCCTCACTTCGGAGCGCAGGGCTTGATTTTCCATTTCTTCCGGGTCTTCCGTGGAGTCACCAAGCACCGTCCCGTCAGGAGCGATAATGGTGATGCGGCTGTCTATCCTGTCCCGGAGTCTCTTGACAAGCACATCCGGAGAGTCGCCTTCACCGTAAAGAGCAGGGGCAACCGCTTCCGCCACAATCACCGCCTCCTGCCTGAGGTGAAAACGCAGGCTTTCGAGGTGGGAATCCCTCACCGAGCCCGTGAGGTAAATACCGAGCACAAGCATGCCCAGGATGATGAGAGTGGCAAGCGGGATGACCACACGCCAGTGGAAGCTGCGCAAATCTAGCCCTCCAGCTTATAACCGGTACCCCGCACCGTGATGATGTACTGCGGTCTTTCCGGGTCGGGCTCTATTTTCTGCCTGAGCCAGCGTATATGCACATCAACCGTCCGCGTGTCCCCGGCGAAGTCATAACCCCAGACCTTCTCAAGGAGCTGCTCCCGGCTGAACACCAGGCCGCGGTTTCTGGCAAGAAAGCCCAGAAGCTCAAACTCCTTCGGGGCAAGCTCCACATTTTTCCCTGCCACCGTGACCTGATGGCGGCTGATGTCTATCCTGATATCGCCAATCACAAGGACATCCGCTTCAGGCTGGGGACCGGTCATCCGTGCCCGGCGCAGCATCGCCCTCACGCGGGCAAGGAGTTCCCGCAAACTGAAGGGCTTGGTCATGTAGTCGTCAGCCCCGATTTCCAGCCCGACCACTTTATCCGTCTCCTCAGCCTTCGCGGTGAGCATGAGGATGGGAGTGGTCATTTCCCGGCGCAGTATGCGGCAGACCTCAAAGCCGCTGAGCTTGGGGAGCATTATATCAAGGATGATGAGGTCCGGTTTTTCCCTCCGGGCAAGGTTGATGGCTTCCGCCCCGTCGGTGGCGGTGCTGACCTCGTACCCCTCCTTGCAGAAGTTGTACCTGAGGGCATCAAGGAGATTACGGTCGTCCTCAACGATGAGGATCTTTTCCCCGGAGAACTCGGTCATCACTCAAAGTATAAGATGAAAAAAGAAACCTGTAAACCATCCCTGCCACGTTTTGCCCGCCGTCCTGCGGCACCACCTGTCCCGGTATCCCTGCACGGGTGAAAAACCGCTAACGTGCCAAGGAAGCCATAACCCTATCCACCGCATCAACCGTGCGTGAGATTTCCTCTTCCCCGTGGGCAAGGGAGATAAAAGCCGCCTCAAACTGCGATGGCGGCCAGTAGATACCCCGCTCAAGGACACCGTGAAAGAACCTGCGGAACATCGCCGTATCCGATTTTCCCGCCGATTCATAGTCAACCACCGGCCCTTCCGTGAAGAACACCGTAAGCAGCGAGCCCGCGCGCAGTATCCGGGTGCTCACGCCGGCGCGTAACGCGGCGCTGCGGATGCCTTCCTCAAGATATGCCCCCAGGCGTTCCAGTCTTTCATATACCCCGGGCTTACTCAGTAACCTCAATGTCGCGATGCCGGCGGTCATCGCCAGAGGGTTCCCGGAAAGCGTTCCGGCCTGATAGACCGCCCCCTCCGGGGCAAGCATCTGCATGATCTCTCTTCTTCCCCCGAAAGCCCCGACGGGCAGGCCGCCGCCGATGATCTTGCCAAGGCAGGTCAGGTCAGGGGTAACCCCGTAGACCGTCTGCGCCCCGCCATAGGTGAGCCGAAAACCCGTGATCACCTCATCAAAGATGAGCAGTGCCCCGTACTCCTCAGTAACGGCACGCAGCCCTTCAAGGAAGCCGGGCGCCGGCGGGACCACCCCCATGTTGGCGGCAACCGGCTCCACGATAACCGCCGCAATTTCCCGGGGATAGCGCCTGAAAAGCCCGCGCACCGCATCCAGATCGTTGTAGGGGACAACAAGCGTGTTCTGGGCATACTCCAAGGGTACCCCCGCCGAGTCCGGGATGCCCAAAGTAGCCGCACCGGAGCCGGCCCTGACCAGCAGCCCGTCGGCATGGCCGTGATAGCCGCCGGAGAACTTGACGATTTTAGACCTCCCGGTGAAAGCCCTCGCCAGGCGCAGGGCGCTCATGGTGGCCTCGGTGCCCGAGTTGACGAAGCGGACCATTTCCACCGAGGGCAGCGCCGCGCAGACCGTCCTTGCCAGTTCCACCTCAAGCGCGGTAGGCGCCCCGAACGCCGTCCCGCGCGCCACCGCCCCCTGCAAGGCCTTCACCACCTGCGGATGGGCATGACCCAGGATGAGCGCCCCCCACGAACCGACGTAGTCAAGATACTCGTTGCCATCTGCATCATAGATCCGGCAGCCTTGCCCCCTCATGATGACGGGCGGTGTTCCCCCCACCGCCTTGAAGGCACGCACCGGGCTGTTCACCCCTCCGGGGAGGTAGCGCTGCGATTCGGTAAAGATCTTCCGGGAGCGCCTCATGTCCATGACCGTCCGTCCTTGAGCCAGCGGGCGACATCCCCGGCGTGATAGGTAATGATGATATCCGCCCCTGCACGCTTGATTGAGGTAAGGATTTCCATGACAACCTGCCTTTCGTCCAGCCAGCCGCAGCGCACCGCCCCCTTGACCATGGCATATTCCCCGCTCACGTTATAGGCGGCGATGGGGTGGCGGAAAACGCGGCGTGCCCGGGCAATCACGTCAAGATAGGCAAGCGCGGGCTTGACCATGATGATATCCGCCCCTTCGGCGATGTCCTGTTCGATTTCACGCATCGCTTCACGCACGTTCGGCGGGTCCATCTGGTAACCACGGCGGTCGCCGGACTGCGGGGCAGAGCCTGCCGCCTCACGGAAAGGCCCGTAAAACGACGAAGCATACTTGGCAGAATACGCCAGGATGGGGATGTGGGTAAAGCCGGCACCATCCAGCGCGGTGCGGATCGCCATCACGCGACCGTCCATCATGTCCGAGGGTGCCACCATGTCCGCCCCTGCCCGGGCATACACCACCGCCGCCTGGAAACTCGCCGCCGCATCGGCCACGCCGCGGCGATCGAGAAGCAGAGGGCCGCGG
>JAOAEN010000038.1 GCA_026416775.1 Dehalococcoidales bacterium | reverse complement strand
GTTCTACAACACGAATAACCCTGACGATCCTCTGGGGACAGACACCACGGTCTTCATCTCCGGCGATATTGCCGATGATGCCGGGATAACCGAACTCATCGCCCGCGAGACGGGCTACAGGGCGGCCTTTCTTTCCTCCCCGCTGAAATGTGCCAGACAGCTTGACCCTTCCCAGTACCTGGTGAATGTGGGGCTGGCACTCAAGGAGCTTGCCAGAAAAGATGAGCTGGTTGTGCCCAACATCAACTGCCTGCCCTCGCCGTATCAGCCGAGACAGATACCGCGGGAGCGCCTCGCCGCCATTCCCGCAGGGATAGCCGCGGTGGGACTGCTCATGTTACTCTTTTTCACGGTGCAGGACGCTGCCGCGCGCATGGAGCAGGATGAGGGTCTGCTTGCCGCAACCAAAGCACGTCTCGAACAGAGACAGTCGCAGAAGAGACAGCTTTCCGCCGAGATCGCGGCGGTGGAAAAGGAGCTTGCCTCCGTCCGGGCACAGGCTGACAGGTATGCCTCCGTGCTGGAAGTTATGACCGGTAGAGCCCGTCTCATGAATGAAGACCTTGAAACCACGGTGTATAATAAAGTGGCTTCCCTGGAGCTGTATAACATCAGCCACAGCGGTAGCCAGCTATCGCTTCAGGGCAGTGCGGCAAGCGAGGACGAAGTGGTACAGTACGTGCGACGGCTTCAGAACACCGGGAGGTTCAAAGAAATAACCATCACCACTCTCAGGCGCGAGACGGGCAGCGACAACTCCAGCACCTGCATGAACTACTCCATCAATATCAAGCTGAAGGAGACGGCCGAATGACAGATATTATCGCCCTGCTCAAGCTGGCCCGTACCCGTGGCGCTTCCGACCTCCACCTTGTCGTCGGTTCGCCGCCGTCTATGCGCATTCACGGCAGACTCGTGGTTGCCGGTGAGATGCCAGCACTGACGGCCGATGATATCAGCATGATGCTCTGCCAGGTGGCGCCGGAAAAGAAGCTGGCGGAGTTCGATAACGCAATGGAGCTCGACTTCGGGCTCACCATTCCCGAGGTCGGACGGGTGCGTTTCAACGTTGCCCGGCAGCGCGGGACGGTAAGCATGGTGATGCGGCTTCTGCCGATGTCTATCCCTGACCTTGAATCGCTGGGGCTGCCCAGGATCTGCGCCGAGCTTGTCAGACGCCCGCGCGGGCTTATCATCGTGAGCGGTCCCACCGGAAGCGGTAAGTCCACGACGCTTGCGTCGATGATCGAGTACCTGAACCGGACGGAGAACTGCCGCGTGGTGACGATCGAAGACCCCATTGAATACACCTATGAGAGCAAGAAATGCCTCATCACCCAGCGCGAGCTCGGCAACGATACAAAGTCATTTGCCGAAGCTCTGAGGCATGTCCTGCGTCAGGACCCGGATGTGATCCTCGTGGGTGAGATGAGAGACCTGGAGACAGCCTCGGCGGCACTCACTGTTGCCGAGACCGGGCACCTCGTGCTCACCACCGGTCACGCCCCAAGTGCCTACCAGGCGGTGGAAAGGGTGACCAGCCTTTTCCCGCCCCATGAGCGCAGCATGGTACAGAACAGGCTGGCTTCCCTCCTGCTCGGCATCCTCTGCCAGGCGCTGGTGCCGAAGGCGGACGGCTCCGGCAGGGTAGCCGCGGTTGAAGTGATGATTGCCAACCCCGCCGTGCGTAACCTCATCCGCGAAAACAAGACCTTCCAGCTCCCTAACGTCATCCGTATGAATACCCAGAGCGGTATGGAGCTACTTGACCAGGCACTGGTGCGCCTCTACCAGTCCGGCACCATCAGTCTGGAAAGCGTCTACGAGTTCTGCAACGACCCCGAGGAAATCTCCCGCCTCATCGGCGGCGAAAGGGTAAAGCCCGGCGAGACGGAACCGGCACTTCACAAGTAGGCAAAGAATACGGCCCTTCTTCTGGCAACAGCACTAGAATCCTTACCCGGCCCGAAAAGTCCTAAAAGAAAGACCCGCTGGCCTTTTTATGCCGGCGGGCCTTTTTTCCTGGCAAGCTGTGGGGTGGTTAACGGTGTTACTAATCTGCGTTCTGGATGACCGTGCCGTCATCGTAGAAGCTGTAAGTGACATTGGGTACCTTGGTGACGCCGCCTTCAAGCCCGGTCAGGAAATCCGACAGCACCAGAGGCGGGTCATCCGTGGTTCGGATGAGGGACATATCCGTGAATTCCGTCGTCCCGTTAACCGATATGAGGTCATTTGTTTGGTTGGTGTAGGTCCCTCCTTCAAGTTCCTTGGTGATGCTCTCTGCCAGCATTGCCATCATGGCGGTCTGGATGTTGTGCAGCTCCGTTTCTCTGGCCTCACTCTTTCCCTTGTTGATAAACCGGCCGACGTTGGGCACGGCGACGGCGGCAAGCACCCCGAGGATTGCCACGACGACCAGAAGTTCAATGAGGGTAAAACCAGCCTCCCCGTAACGGAACTTCCTCAAAAAGCCTTTCATCTGGATACCTCCTTAAAATTTTTTCCTGAGCCTTACCTAAAGCTTATCACAGCGGGCTTCGGATTCAATGCCATATAAGTCCCATGTGGCGCTGGGAAGATGGTCATGACCCCCGCGGGTCATCTTCCGTTGGGGAAAGCTCGCCCCTCATCCGGTAAAGCCGTAATACTGCCCCCTGATAGACAACAATGGCGGCTCCCAGCGCCGCCTACGGGCTTACACGGAGTACCTGGGTGGCAGCCTTGGTTGACGTGCAGGCGCTAACAGGGCATACTGTGACTGATGACAGTTGTTCTCGCGGTGGTTTTCAGCATTCTGGGTCTCGCCGTGGGCAGTTTCCTGAACGTCTGCATTGACCGTCTGCCCCGGAAAAAGTCGGTGGTATCCGTACCATCCCATTGCGATAGCTGCGGACACCGCCTCGGTATTCTGGACCTCGTACCGCTCGCGAGTTATTTTCTGTTGCGCGGCCGCTGCCGCTACTGCCATGCGAGGATACCGCGCCGCGTGGTGCTTGTGGAGTTCCTCGGCGGGGTGGTATTCCTCACCGCCTTTCTACGCTTCGGTCTAAGCCCGGCTTTTGTCCTCAGTGCCTTCTGGTCATGCGTGTTCCTTATCATCATCTTTATTGACTGGGAACACCAGCTCATCCTCAACAGGGTCACCTACCCGATGGCAGGGGTGGCTCTGCTCATCCTTGCCATTGATAGTGCGATGCCCCGGCTATCAATTCTGGGGAACCTTATCCTCTGGCCTGAAGCATGGCCGGGTATCGTAAGCGGAATCCTCGGTGGAGCTATCGGGTTCGGGTTCTTTCTGGCGATACATGTCATCAGTCCCCGCGGCATGGGGATGGGCGATGTCAAGCTTGCCGGACTGATCGGTCTTGTCTGCGGGCTGCCGCTCGTCGGCGTCGCGCTGCTTGTCGGTATCCTCGCCGGCGGGCTGACGGCCGGGGTTATGCTGGCCCTGAAGGTCAAGCACCGCAAAGACGTGATGCCCTACGGTACCTTTCTCGGAATCGGTCCCATCATCACGCTGTTCTGGGGAGCAGAGATTTTCAGATGGTACCTAGGGCTTTTCGGGCTCGGCAGCGGGTAAAATTCGTGCGTTTGGGTTATTGACAACATACTAACCTCCTAGTACAATAGTCCTGTATGAGATTAGGACTAAATAGCCATTTGTCCGGGCAGAAGCAGATGCCTCAGGCGGCTTCCTGCCGGATAGGTAGGCGCCGTTCAAGTATTGAAATAATCGCGGATATGCTCCGTGTCGGAGAGAGCGGGGCGGGTAAGACTGAGATCATGTACACGGCAAATATGAGCTACAGTCAGATACAGAGATACCTTGACTATCTGGTCAACCAGGGGTTTGTCACCAAGGTGAACCTGGAGAATACCACCGTCGCTTACCGTGTTACTGATAGCGGGCTCAAGCTCCTGCGGGCAATTGATACCCTCATGAATATGCTGGAGCCGGGCCGTCGTGCCAACGCCTAGCCACAGGTAAGAGTCCACAGGCTACCCGAAGTGCCTTACCGGGGATTTTTGTCCCTCCCGTTGCCATTTTTCTCATTTTCGTAAGCAAAATATACCTAAACTCACCAGAATTAGCAGAATTTAACAAAATTTTGATGAAGTGTTTATGATTCTTTTACATCCTTTACCCGCATTTTTATGCCCCGGTGATATTCTTTGAGTAATAGTTTAGTGGACATATCACAGGGGGCAACCGATGAAAAGGACGCTGGTGCTGGACGAAAATGACCTTATCATGGTGGTCAAGGAAGACGTCGTCAGGCAGATAGATGAAAACCGCGGCGAGATGACCCGCACCGAGTTCGTCAACTATCTCATCCAGTGCCAGCTCAGGGAATTCGCCGGTGCGAAGCAATACGTAACGAAGGAAGACCTGTATAATTTCACCCGCCAGGTTACCGATGTCCTGCGGGGTTTTCTTGAGTTTTTCATCAGCTACGGCATTCTTTTGAACCACAAGCAAAGCCGGGAAGACATCCGGTCATTGAGTGAGCAGCTTGAGGCTCTGAACCGGAACCCCAATAGCACGTCCTCTGCTTCAGACTGCGAGGGATAGTCCCTTCCGCTGTGTGGTAGAACTCTGTTCTAGAACATAATCCCTTCACAAGCCAGCCGCGATACCCTAGTCTTTTTTTGTGCTTTGTTTTTTCGGGAAAGTACTGGCTTGAGGAGGGACTCATGCCAAGGGCTATTGACCTCATCCGCGATGGTAAATTCCATGAACTGTGGCAGATGTGCTGCGGTTTTCTCAGCCTGGATATTGACGAGTTCATGGTGATCCAGAGACGGCTACTCGAACAGCAGCTAAGGTTTCTCAACGGGAGTAAACTCGGCCAGAAGCTGATGCGCGGGGCTAACCCCGCAACGGTCGAAGAATTCCGCAAGGTCGCCCCGCTGACGACCTACAGGGACTACTGCCCCGAGCTGCTTGAGAAGAACGATGACGCTTTACCGGTAAAGCCTGCCCAGTGGGTGCGTACGTCGGGCCGTTCCGGTGAGTACCCGTGCAAATGGATACCTCTTACGCCCCAGTTCATTCAGGAGATGAGCGTTGTCGCCTTTGGCATTGCTGTCCTCTCCACGGCAAAAGACTGGGAAGACACCTCTCAGGTTCTCCACTGCCCCAGGATTATCAATGCGGTAGCCCCGTTACCCTACATGTCCGGGGCGATGGCAAAGATGATGGAACTCCAGTCACCGATGAAATTCATGCCGCCCCTTGATGGCATGGACAGCCTGACCTTTGAGCAGAGGATACAGCTCGGCTTCGAGCAGGCGCTCTCGGAAGGGCTGGACGGTTTCTGCGGGCTTTCCCTTGTCCTTGTCAAGGTAGGAGAAAAGATCAGCCAGGCTTCAAACAGGAGCTCCGCCCTGTCCTATCTGAGAAAGCCGAAAGCGGCATTCAGGCTTGCCCGGGGGTATATCAGGAGCCGGCTTGCCCACCGTCCCATCCTACCGCGTGACCTCTGGACGGTCAGAGGAATCATCAGCAGCGGTCTGGATAGCTGGGTCTACCGGGACAAGATAAAGGAGCTCTGGGGCAGGTACCCGCTGGACGTTTATGCCGGCTCGGAAGGCGGCATCTACGCCACGCAGACGTGGGACTATCAGAGCATGACATTCGTGCCCAACCTCAACTTCTTTGAGTTCATTCCGGAAGAAGAACGTATCCGGCTGGCGATGGACAGCAGCTACAGGCCGCGCACCCTCCTGCTTGACGAGGTAGAGCCCGGGGAAAGCTATGAGATCGTCATCACAAATTTCCACGGCGGGGCACTGGTGAGGTACCGCCCCGGGGATATCATCAGGATTACCGGTCGGCGTAACGAAAGGCTGGGCATCAACATCCCCCAGATGGTGTTTGAGCAGCGGGCCGACGGGACGCTTGACTTCAATATCGTCCGCTTTTCCGAGAAAGCTATCTGGCAGGCGCTGGAGTCCATCGGGATCAAGTATGAGGACTGGGTTGCCTACAAGCGCCCGGGAGAGCAGGTGCTCAATCTAGCAGTAGAGCTGAAAGACGGGTTCCACGCCACGGAGGAATCCCTCAAGCAGGCGATCTACCGGAGTTTGCTTCAGACGGACGACGATTTCAGCAGGTCATCCACCTATTCAAACACGATGGACATGATCGGGTTTGATCTGAAGGTGCAGATCCTGCCCAGGGGCACTTTTGCCGCCTATGCAAGACGCAAGCAACAGGCCGGGGCTGATCTGGCCCATCTGAAACCGCCCCATATCCAGCCGACCGAAGACGTCCTAAAGACGCTGATGTCAGCAGGGAGCTCCGTCTCATGAAGAGCGGATAAACCAGGGGACCACCCGAATAGTACTTTAGTTGCACTACCTTGGTTTTCCCACTTTAGTTGCCTATTGACACATCTTCCGCTCCGCATGGATAATTGCGGTATGAACGTTTACGCAGTCATACCGGCTGTTGCCATTATTGCGTATATCCCGTTGCTGGTGACCACCTTGAGCAGCCATCCACGGCAGCGCCAGCACCTTTACTTTGCCGCGTTCCTCGGCGCGGCAATACTGTGGAGCCTGTTTGATTTCTTCTTCCGCGGCAACATCTTACCACAGTACCGTATTGCCCTGTGGAAGGCCACAGTTATCAGCTTCACCCTGATGGTTGCCCAGTTCCATGTCTTTGCCTCGGCGTTCTATGAGCCGGGGCGCGGCCGCTGGATACCCTTTGGCTATCTCGGGTTTGTACTGGCACTCATCCTCACCTCCCTGAACTACATCCCGGAAAACGTTTACGTTGACGGAGAAAAACTTTACCCCGTTTACGGCAAATACGTGCTCATCATTGCCGCACCGATGCTCATCCTCACCGCGCGTGGCGTTTACATCCTGATAAGAAGGTTAAAACAAGTTGATAACCCTGTGCTTTATAACCAGATTATCTCCATACTGGCCGGCATCGGCATCCTTGCGGTCTTTGCCTGCGCTGCTTTCCTTCCCTTCGGCAGGGAACATCCGATAAGCCATCTGGGCAATGCCGTAAATGCCTTCGTCCTCAGCTATGCCACCATCCGCCACAGGCTGGTGGACATCAAGCTCATCATCCGGCAGGGAGTGACCTGGATTTCCCTTGCCATCATGGGGGTCCTGTTTTTCTGGCTTCTCCTCATTATCTTTCACTCGGCTTTCAAAGTTGAGCTGGACCAGGTCGCTTTTCTTGCGACCACGGTGGCGGCAGTTATCACCGCCGTGTTTATCTACCTGATACGCGGCTACTTTTTTGAGTTCACTAACCGCGCATTGCAGGGGTCACTTTTCAACTACCGCCAGCAGCTCCGCGAGTTCACCGGCAAAATACACAGCATTTTCAGCCTCCGGGAGCAGGGCGTTGAGCTGCTCAAGCTCCTCATCAAAGCACTTAATGCGGAAGACGCATGCCTGATGTTCCCCGAACCGGGAGAAACGGAGGATGATTTCCGCACGCATATCGTGGAGGCACCTGAGGGGCGGCAGTCCCGCTTTGCTGGGATGAAACTCAGGGCAGGTAACCCGGTCATCAAATATCTGGAGAAGGAAAGAAAGCTGCTTACGCGGGAGCAGATGGACGTCCTTCCCGCCTTCCTCGCCCTCTGGCCCCAGGAAAAAGAGGAAATCGACAGGAGGGGGGTGGAAATCTTCTCCCCGCTGATCAGCCGTGAGCGGTTGATCGCGATACTGGCGCTGGGCAGAAAGGTTTCCGGGAGATACTCCCTTGATGATTTCAATATCATTGAAGATGTTACCTCAAGGGTCGCCGTGAGCCTGGACAAGGAGTTCCTTGCCGAGCAGCTCCGGGAGCGGGAGGCCGAGCTTTCCGTCATCAACAATTCAAGCGTCATCCTTTCGTCCAGTCTTGATATCCAGCAGATTTTCAGCAGCTTTATTGAAGAGCTGAAAAAGGTGCTTGATATCGCCTGGGCAACAATCGTCCTGATTGAGGACCAGGAGTTCAAGTGCGTGGCACTGTCTTCCCCCGAAGGCTCTGCCTATCAGGTCGGGGAGAAGCTCCCGCTGGAGGGGACGGGTACCGCCTGGGTCGTGGCGCAGAAAAGGCCATTTGTTGAACCTGACCTCTCCAAAGGACAATATTTCATCACCGGTAAGCGTTTCTATGAACTCGGGCTGCGCACCGTTGTCTACCTGCCGCTGGTTGCTAAGGGTAAAGCCATCGGCAGCTTTATTGTTGCCAGCCGTCAGCCGAATGCCTACAGCACCCGGCAGATCAGGCTGCTGGAACAGCTTGCCTCGCAGATTGCCATGCCGCTGGAGAACTCGCTCCTCTATGCCAAAGCGGAGAAGAGGGCAAGGATCGACGAGTTGACGGACCTGCTGAACCGTCGTTCGCTGGACGAGACAATTGATAATGAGATCAGCCGGCATTCACGCTACGGAGGGGTCTTCACGCTTGCCATCCTTGACCTTGACTCTTTCAAGAAATACAACGATACCTACGGGCATCCTGCCGGGGACAGGCTGCTCAGAAAAGTGGGGCAGATCATCAGAAGTTCCATCCGTAATGTTGACTATGCTTTCCGCTACGGGGGTGACGAATTTGCTATTCTCTTGCCGCAGACACACATTGCAGATGCCCAGCAGGTAGTGGAGAGAATCAGGAAAAATGTCGCCAACGAGCTCAAACTGGGGGATATCAGCATTACCACGAGTATCGGTGTGGCGGGCTGGCCGGATGACGGGGTAACGCATACCGATATTCTTGCCGCTGCAGATGTTGCCCTGTACTATGCCAAGCGCAGTGGCGGTAACCGCGTTTACTGTGCTTCAAAGGTTACCTTCCCATCACGCCGTCAGGAAGGCACGGAAGGGGTACACGAGGGCATTGACAGGAGGTATTTCGGCATTGTCCACGCTTTATCCGACCTTGTTGATGCCAAGAGTCCGCTGACTAATGCCCATTCCCGGAAAGTGAGAGACGCAGCCC
>JAOAEN010000037.1 GCA_026416775.1 Dehalococcoidales bacterium | reverse complement strand
CCTCACTCCCGCCATGGGAAGCCCCTGGTCTCCGCAGGTCACCTGGAGCCGTCCAAGGCGGTAGCCTTCGGGAGCCGTGCGCTGCTCTTCCGCCACCAGCGATTCAATATCACGGTCGGTAACGTGCTTTTTCTTGTCCGCAAGCTCCTTGAAGGCGGCAAAAGCCCGGTTCAGGTCCTCGTCCTTGAGCACATAGCCGAGCTCGGCAAGCCTCTGCTTGAAGGCGTGCCGCCCGCTCAGCTTGCCCAGCACGAGGCTGCTTGATGGCACCCCGACTGTCCTCGGGTCGATGATCTCATAGGTTATCGGCATCTTGATGACGCCGTCCTGATGGATGCCCGATTCATGACGGAAGGCGTTGGCACCGACGATCGCCTTGTTGGGCTGCACCGGGAACCCGGTAAGCTCGCTCACGAGGCGGCTCGTGCGGTAGATCTGCGTCGTGTCAACGTTCGTGGTGAGATTGAAGAAATCGGCACGCGTGCGGATTGCCATGACGATCTCTTCAAGTGCGGCGTTGCCGGCACGCTCGCCGATCCCGTTGATAGTGCACTCGACCTGCCTTGCCCCCTGACGGATGGCCTCCAGGCTGTTCGCCACCGCAAGCCCGAGGTCATTGTGGCAGTGGACGCTCACCGTGGCTTTATCAATGTTCTTCACATTTTCAAAGATACCGCGGATAAGTGTCCCAAATTCACCGGGTATGGCATAACCCACCGTATCCGGGATATTGACCGTGGTGGCACCGGCCGCAATCACCGCCTCGATTATCTGGTAGAGGTAGGCGGGGTCGGTGCGGCTGGCATCCATCGGTGAGAACTCAACGTCACTGGTGTATTTCCTGGCGCGGGCAACCGAATCACACGCCATTTTGAGGACTTCCTCGCGGGTCTTACGGAGCTGGTAAACAAGATGGATATCCGAAGCCGAAAGGAAGATGTGAATACGCGGATGCACCGCCCCACTGACCGCCTCCCAGGCTCGGTCAATGGCATTGAAATTAGCATGGGTGAGGGCGCAGACCGCGCAGTTCTTCACCTCAGCGGCAATAAGGCGGACAGCCTCAAAATCGCCGGGACTGCTTGCGGGAAAACCGGCTTCAATTATGTCAACCCCGAGTTTTTCCAGCTGGCGGGCAATTTCCAGTTTTTCCTGAACGTTGAGCGATCCCCCTGCCGCCTGCTCCCCGTCCCTCAGTGTGGTGTCAAAGATGATAACCCTGTCCATGAAAATGTTCCTCCTTGGAGAATTAATCTCAAAACCCCGGCTTACCCCCTCTCTAATCTAGATAATTAGAGAGGGGCTGATAAGGATGAGCTTAATTCTCCGCGGAGAAGAACACCTATGGTACGGCATCATTTTCATTATATAACGTGTTATCCTGCATTGTCCACACGTTTGGGAGAAAAAACACCTCCACCCCGGCTAGGAAAACATAATCATGACCTGACGGATGCGGCTCGGAACCTAATTTGTAATCTGGCGGCCGGCGGTGCCCCGGGCTGCCTTAACATCGGCTTTCTGCGGCTCCTTGGGGCGCAGGGCACGGGTTGCCTTACCGGCAAGCCACATCTCGGAGTTGCCCATCTCGGCAAGCTCTCTGGCAAGCTGCTGCTTGTAGTCGGGGCGCCCGGTAGTCCTCAAGACGCGGCGTGTCTCAGCCCCGGAGGCAACACGTTCGTACAGCCTTTCAAAGAGAGGCATAACCGCCTTCTTGAACTTCGGTTTCCAGTCCAGTGCCCCGCGCTGTGCCGTTGCCGAGCAATTGGCATACATCCAGTCCATACCATTTTCGGCAACAAGCTTGATAAGGCTCTCGGTAAGCTCTTCTACCGTTTCGTTAAAAGCCTCGCTCGGGCTGTGCCCGTGCTTGCGCAGCACCTCATACTGGGCTTCCATGATGCCAGCAAGCGCCCCCATGAGCACACCCCGCTCCCCGACGAGGTCGGAATAGACCTCCTTCTCAAAGGTGGTCGGGAAGAGATAACCGGCGCCGATGCCGATACCAAGGGCAAGGCAGCGTTCCCGGGCACGCCCGGTGGCATCCTGGTAGATGGCAAAGCTGGCATTGATACCGGCACCGGAAAGGAAATTGCGTCTCAGCGAGGTGCCCGAGCCCTTCGGTGCCACCATGATGACATCAACGTCCGGTGGCGGGATAATCTTCGTCTGGTCTTTATAGACGATGGAAAACCCGTGCGAGAAATAAAGCGCCTTGCCGGGTTTCAGGTTCTTCTTGATGACCGGCCAGATCTTCGGCTGCGCTGCATCCGCCACCAGCATCTCGATGACCGTGCCGCGCTTAGCCGCCTCATCAATCTCAAAGAGGTCAACGCCGGGTTTCCAGCCGTCATTTACCGCGCGCTGCCAGTCTTCCGGGAACTGCTTTGACTGCCCGATGATCACTTTAAATCCGTTGTCCTTAAGGTTCAACGCCTGACCGGGCCCCTGGACCCCGTAGCCGATAATGGCGATGACTTCGTTTTTTAGTACCTCACGCGCCTTTTCCATCGGGAACTCTTCCCGCGTGATTACCTCCTCCTTGACGCCACCAAAATCGATTATCGCCATAGAGACCCCCTTCTAGATCATCCGCTTTTTCCGTCCCTCTACCTGAGAAGGCACCCTGATGGTACCGCGCACCATTGCCACACGTCCGGTGCGGGCAATCTCCTTGATCCCATAGCTCCGCAGCAGCTTGAGCATGGAATCAATCTTATCCTCATCACCGGTAACTTCAATTGTCAGCGAGTCAGAGGCAACGTCAACAATGTTTGCCCGGAAGATATCAGCAATCTCAAGGATCTCGCTGCGAGTCCCCGAACTTGCCTTCACCTTCACAAGCGCCAGCTCCCGCACGGTAATGTTCTCTCCGGTGATATCCGAGATACGGACAACATCAACCAGCTTATCAAGCTGCTTCCTCACCTGCTCCACCATCGCTGCCGACCCGTTGACCACGATGGTGACCCGTGACATCTCCGGTTCCTCGCTGTGCCCGACGACAATGCTGTCAATATTAAAACCGCGGCGGCGGAAAAGGCTCACCATGCGGTTGAGCACACCCGGTCTATCACGCACGATCGCAACTAGGGTGTGTTTTGTCGTGGCCATACCGATACCTCTTTCTGGGGATGCTCAATGAACTCGGCAACCGATGCCCCCGGCGGCACCATCGGGAACACGTTTTCCTCCGGCTCAACCGCAAAGCTGATCAGGAAAGGCCCGTGGTAAGCCATCGCCTGAGCAATTGCCCCGCTGACCTCCTCACGCCGGGTCACCCGGAGCCCGGGAATACAGTAGGCCTCGGCAACCTTGACAAAATCCGGGCAGGATAAAGGTGTGGCAATATACCTTTTACCATGGAAAAGCTCCTGCCACTGCCGCACCATGCCGAGGTAGCCGTTGTTCATGATGGCAATCTTGATCGCGATCTTGTCCTGCACCAGCGTCGCCAGCTCCTGGATGGTCATCTGGAAACTTCCATCACCATCAATGAGCCAGACTGTCCTGTCCGGTCTGCCGACCTTCGCCCCCATCGCCGCCGGAAGCCCGAAACCCATCGTTCCCAGCCCGCCCGAAGAAACAAAGGTGCCCGGCTCATGAAAGACATAATGCTGGGCGGTCCACATCTGGTGCTGTCCCACGCCGGTCACGATGATCGCATCCCCGCCGGTAGCCTCGTAAATCTGCCGGATCACGTACTGGGGTAGAAGCCCGCTGCCTTCCCGTGCCGGCTCAATCGGGTGCTGGCGGCGCCAGTCTTCAAGCTGCCGCAGCCACTCAAGGTGCTCCCGCGGCTCAATCATCTCGAGCATTGCCTCCAGCACCACTTTCACGTCGCCGACAATGGGCACATCCACCCGAACGTTCTTGCCGATCTCGGCGGGGTCAAGGTCAATGTGAATGATCTTGGCATGTGGAGCAAAGGCACTGATCTTCCCGGTGAGCCTGTCATCAAACCTGATGCCGATCGCCACGATAAGGTCGGCATTGTCAATCGCCCTGTTGGCATAGCCGGTGCCGTGCATGCCCGCCATGCCGTAGTTAAGCACGTGATTGCCCGGAAACCCTCCGAGACCGAGCAGGGTTGTGATCACTGGGACCTGGGCAGTCTCGGCAAGTTTTTTCAGTTCCTCGCTTGCCCCGGAGATGATCACCCCGTGCCCGGCGATGATCAGTGGGCGCTGCGCTTCATTGATCAGCCGCGCGGCATTCTTAAGCTGGGTGGGATGCCCGCGGGTGGGTACCTTGTAACCCGGCAGGTTCACCTCGCCCGGGGGCACGTATTCCACCTGCTCAAGCTGGACATCACGAGGAACATCGATAAGCACCGGTCCGGGACGACCACTGCGCGCAATGTAGAATGCCTCCTTGATGATGGAGGCAAGCTCGGCAGCATCATGCACCAGATAGCTGTGCTTTGTAATGGGCAGGGTGATGCCGGTAATATCAATCTCCTGGAAGGCGTCCTTGCCGATAAAGGGGCGCGCCACCTGCCCCGTGATGGCAACGATCGGCACCGAGTCAAGATGGGCATTGGCAATCCCGGTAACGAGGTTGGTCGCCCCGGGGCCTGAGGTTGCCACGCAAACACCCACCTTACCTGTGACCCGCGCGTAGGCATCAGCGGCATGGGCGGCACACTGCTCGTGGCGCACAAGGATATGTCTTAGCTGTGGGTACTGGGAAAGCGTATCGTAAAAAGGCAGAATTGAGCCGCCGGGAAGCCCGAAAAGGACCTCAACGCCTTCTGCCAGGAGACTTTCACAGATTATTTGCGCACCAGTCTTCTTCATCGGAATTCCTCTAGTCCGTAAACACGGCACCGGTACTTGCCGAGGTTACCCTCTCAATATAACGGCGCAGGTAACCCGATTTGACCCGTGGTTCAAAGGCAGGTAGCCGGCTAAGCCGCGATTTTATTTCCTCGTCCGAAAGCTCCACATCGAGCCGGTTTGCCGGAATATCAATTTTGATGATATCGCCATCCCTGATGGCGGCGATGGGACCGCGGGCAGCCGCCTCGGGAGAAACATGCCCGATGGATGCCCCGCGTGTGGCACCGGAGAAGCGCCCGTCGGTAATCAGGGCAACCTCCTTATCCAGACCAGCCCCGGTGATGAGCGAGGTCGGCGTGAGCATTTCACGCATACCCGGCCCACCCTTCGGCCCCTCATAGCGGATAACAAGCACATCTCCGGGCTTTATCCTCCCGCCCATGATGGCTTTTGTCGCATCCTCCTCGGAGTCAAAGACCCGTGCCGGGCCGCGATGCACCATCATCTCCGGGGCAACCGCCGCCTTCTTCACCACCGCGCCTTCCGGGGCAAGGTTACCAAAGAGAATGGCAAGTCCGCCAGTCGAGGCATGGGCGGTCTTCACACTGCGGATAACATCCTGATCAAGCGTTTTCACCCCGGAGAGATTCTCCCCGACTGTCCTTCCGGTAACGGTAACAGCGTTAAGCCTCAGCAGCCCGCGAAGCTCACCCATCACCGCGGGGATACCACCCGCCCGGTCAAGATCCTCAATATGGTGCGGGCCGCTGGGACGGATCTTGCAAAGATAAGGGGTACGCTGGCTGATCTCATTTATCATCGAAAGCCTGAAATCGACCCCGGCTTCATGGGCGATTGCCATGACATGCAGCACCGAGTTGGTACTCCCCCCGAGCGCCATATCCACCGTAAACGCGTTGAAGATGGCATCAGCGGTAACTATCTGGCGCGGGCGGATGTCCCTCTCAAGCAGCTGCATGATCTGTTCCCCCGCCTGCCTTGCCAGAACACGCCGGCGCGCCTCCACAGCGGGGATGGTCCCGTTACCCGGCAGCCCCATACCGAGGGCTTCGGTAAGGCAGTTCATGGTATTTGCCGTGAACATACCAGCGCAGCTCCCGCAGCCCGGGCAGGCAAGCTGTTCAACCCGCGAAAGCTCTTCTTCCGTCATCCTGCCACCCGTCACCGCCCCCACTGCCTCAAAGACCGTGTTCACATCAATTTTCTCATTTCCCATCCGCCCGGCAAGCATGGGCCCGCCGCTGACAAAGATTGCCGGAATATTTAGCCGCACCGCGGCCATGAGCATGCCGGGGATAATCTTGTCACAGTTCGGGATGAACACGAGACCGTCAAAGGCATGGGCTTCCACCATGGTCTCCACGGCGTCGGCGATAAGCTCACGGCTGGGCAGGCTATATTTCATGCCCGCATGGTTCATGGCGATGCCGTCGCAGATGGCGATGGTATTGAACTCAAAGGGCACGCCACCTGCCGCGCGCACGCCCTCCTTCACCACGGCGGCAATCTCACGCAGATGCAGGTGCCCGGGAACAACGTCGGTAAAGCTGTTGACAATACCGATAAACGGTCTTCCCAGATCGCGGCGGGAAAGCCCGAGCGCATGGAGCAACGACCGGTGCGGTGCCCGCTCCACTCCCTTTTTCACGGCATCGCTTCTCATCGTCTTATCCTTGGTTAATTAAAAAAATAGCCGTCTCTTAAGACGGACTGCTCACGGCGGCTCTTTTGAGTCCGTATCTAAAGATAACATGCCCGCTTATTTATTGTCAAGGAAAAACGAACAAAAACCTACCTGCCGCGGCATTCCTCTTCTTCTATCTGCTTTATTTTCTCCACCCGAGCAATATGCCTGCCGCCCTCAAACTCAGTATTCAGGAAATTCTCAACAATGACGCCCACCTGGGACGGGTTGGTCTCCGCCGCAAGACAGCAGATCTGGGCATCGTTGTGGGCACGGGCACGGCGGGCGGTAAAGCCATCATAACACTGGGCGGCACGGATGCCCCTCACCTTGTTTGCCGCAATACACATGCCGATCCCGGTGCCGCAGATAAGTATCCCCCGGTCATATTCACCGCGGGCGACTGCCCTTGCCACCGCAACGGCGATATCCGGGTAGTCCACCGCCTCATCGGTATAGCAGCCAAAATCATGGTAGGCATGCCCGGAAGCACTGACTGCCTCAATAACGTGATTTTTCAGTTCACATCCCCGGTGGTCATTACCGATGGCAACACGCAAGTTATCCCTCCCGAATCACGAATTCTGCTGTCTCTCGCGGTAATGAAGTTGCAATGCCTCACGTATCTCAAGCCAGCCGATGCGCCCCTGACGGATGAGCTGGGGGGGACTTACGGTAAGATCAACAATGGTGGAGACATCACGTATTTTTATCGGACCCTGGTCAAGGAGCATGCCGAGCTCCCGGATATCATCACCGAGCTGGCTAATGATTTCCTCCACGGAATAGGTGCTGGGGCTGCCGCTCCTGTTAGCACTCGTTGCGGTCAGAGGAAAATCGCAGATCTCGGCAAGACGCAGGACCACTCTACAGTCCGGAATACGGATGCCAACCGTGTCCAGGCCCGCCACAAGGATGGAAGGGACAATTTCCTTTTTCTTCAGCACGATCGTGAGCGCACCCGGAAGGTAGCGGCGGGCAAGAAAGCGGGCAGCATCGGTGATATGGGCGTAGCGCTCTGCCATTTCCAGCGAGCTTACGGCGATATGGATCGGGTTACTGAAGGTGCGCCCCTTGAGATTATAGACACGGGCAACCGCACGGCTGTCCAGGGCATTGGCGGAAAAAGCATACCCCGTATCCGTCGGGCAGGCAATCACCCTCCCCTTTCGGAGCAAAGCTGCTGCCTCTTCAAGCACAGCCTCATCCGGGGGCAGCGGGACACCTTTTACCACCTTCGCTTTCATATCTCCTCCCGAGCAATGCACTGGAAAGAACATAAAGGCTCAGGTCACCCCTTTCACCCGCCTCCATCCTAGCATATCCGGCGGCGGCGATCATCGCTGCATTATCGGTGCAGAGGGAAAGGGGCGGGAAGAAGACTTTGAGTCCCTTCCTTTCCGCCGCTTCAAGGAAAGCCTCACGCAGGCGTGAGTTCGCCGAAACGCCTCCGGTAACGCCGATCACCCTGACCCCGGTTTCCTCCGCCGCCCGCACGGTCTTACCGACGAGCACATCGACCACCGCTTCCTGAAAGCTTGCCGCAATATCGGCAAGCGGGAGGCTCTCCCCGCGGTTTATCCTTTCACGGAACATATTGACGACCGCCGTCTTCAGCCCGCTGAAGCTGAAATCGTACGAGCCGTCTTTCAGCATCGGGCGGGGGAGCTGGAAAGCACGTGGGTTACCCTGCCGGGCAAGGCGGTCAATAACGGGGCCACCGGGGAACCCCATACCGAGGAATTTTGCCACCTTATCAAATGCTTCTCCGGCGGCATCATCAAGCGTTGTGCCCATGACCTCATAATGGCACCTGCGGGAGACGTAAAGCAGCATGTTATGCCCGCCGGATACGGTGAGACATACATGAGGAAAGGTTATCCCGGGATGGGCGAGGAGATTGGCGAAGACATGGCCTTCAACATGGTGCACCCCGATCAAGGGCAACTGCCTTGCGTAGGCGATCGTCTTCGCCGCCGCCACCCCCACCATGAGGCAGCCCACCAGCCCCTGCCTTGCCGTTACGGCGACCGCATCAATATCCGTGATCGATTTTCCCGCCTTATCAAGGGCCTCCCTGACCACGTAGCCGATGAGCTCAGCATGACGGCGGGCAGCGATCTCCGGAACCACGCCACCGTATTTCTGGTGAAGCTCAAGCTGTGAAGCGATGACACTGGAAAGCACTGTCCTGCCGTCTTCCACCAGCGCCGCCGCCGTTTCATCACATGAAGACTCGATTCCCAGTACCAGCACATGACCCCCTTAACGTGACGGATGGTACCTGGTAAATGCCTTTACCGTGGCTTCCTTGAGATAGAGCGGGGCAAGCGCAAGGACATCATCCCCCCCACCACGCCCGAGACGGAGCCCGGCAAGACCCGCCACCGCCGCTCCCGAGGGCAGGGCTTCAACCATCTTGACCCGTCCTTCCAGCACGGGTGCTACCCGGCGTACAACGGAGATGATCACTTCCCCGGTGACCACATCGGCCCTTTCAAGC
>JAOAEN010000036.1 GCA_026416775.1 Dehalococcoidales bacterium | reverse complement strand
CTCAAGGACAAGCCCGTAAAGGCGCCTCTCTTCATCACCGCCGGGAGCAGATGAAGGGGCACCTCCTTTCGCGCGGAAGAAGGTGACGGCCCGGCGCTCAAAAGCCGGAGGCAGCATCAGCCCCAGGGCCTCGAAAAGGGGCGAAAGATAGTAATTGCTCAGCCAGCGGGCGAGTTCAAGCTGGTGCGGCAGGAGCACCGGGCGGCTTTCAAGCACCTCAATAATCTCGCGGGTCTCAGGGAAAGCCGGCACTGGGACAACTTCCATGACGATGCCCTGGAGTGTTCTGTCTCCGAAGGGCACAAGGACTGCCTGACCCGGCTGGACTTTCATGCCTTCGGGGATGCTGTAGCTAAAGGTGCGGCGCCGGGCAACCGGGGAATTGACGGCTACTTCCGCATACTCCATCCCGCTCTCCCGAAAAACCGCCAGAGGAAATAACCCGGCACCGGAAACCGCTTCCCCCTTAATCCATGGCGGCAGAAAGCGCTTCCGCGGCTATCCTACTCTTTCTTGGACGCATCGGGTTTCTGCTCCGCGGAGGCGGCATCCGTCTTCTCTGCCTGGACAGTCTGCGCCTCAGATGGCGCGGCAGCCTCGGCAGCCTCTTCAGGGGCTTCTTCCTGCGGGATGAGCTGGGCTTCCTCGCCAAGCTGCTCTTTGAGCTTCCTCTCCACGCGCTTTATCTTGCGGCGGGCCTCCTTACCGCTCAGACCGCGCAGGTAGTAGAGGCGGGCACGACGTACCTTACCCTGACGGACAATCTCCACCTTCTCCACAAGCGGCGAGGCGAACGGGAAGGTACGTTCCACACCGACACCGTAGGCAACATGGCGAACGGTGAACGACGCACCGTTACCACCACGCTTCACCCTGATGACCACGCCCTGGAAAACCTGGATACGTTCCTTACCGCCTTCAATGATCTTCGTACTTACCCTGACCGTATCCCCGGGGGCAATATCCGGAATATTGGGATTCTTCTTCACTTCAACCAGAGATGAAACGTCCATATCAAGTCTCCCCACACTTTTTAGTCGTGATAAGCCCCGCGCATTCCGGGGCAAGACGCTGGACTATTTTTCTATCCTCCTCGGTAAGGTCAGCCCGGCTCAGAAGGTCGGGGCGGCGCTTTATGGTGCGCAGTATCGCCTGCTCGCGCCGCCAGCGGGCAATCTCGGCATGGTTCCCGGAAAGCAGCACCTCCGGCACCTTCCAGCCGCGGAAATCGGCGGGGCGGGTGTACTGCGGGTATTCAAGAAGGCCGCCCGCATGCGAGTCCTCAAGAGGTGAAAGCTCCGAGCCGAGCACACCGGGCACCAACCTCAGCACCGCATCAATGATGACAAGTGCCGGAAGCTCCCCGCCCGTCAGCACGTAATCGCCGATGCTGATCTCATCGGTTGCAAGATATTGGTGGACACGCTCGTCAACCCCCTCGTAATGCCCGCAGATGAAGAGCAGATGACGCCTGCTGGCAAGCTCCCGCGCCACCGCATGGTTGAAAAGCCGCCCCTGCGGGCTGAGCATGATGATGGGAAAATCCCGCTCTCCTTCGGGCAGGCTATCCCTGATCGCCTCAACCGCCTCAAATATCGGCGCCGGAAGGAGCACCATGCCGGCGCCACCGCCGTAAGGGTAATCATCGGCGGTGTGGTGACGGTCGTGNGTGTAGTCACGGATATTATGCAGCCGTATGTCCACCAGCCCCTTTTCAATTGCCCGGCGGAAGATACCGAAGCTGAAAGGGGCTTCAAAAAGCTGCGGAAACAGGGTCAAAACATCAATGCGCATTATCCCGACCTGTTGTGAAGACCGGATGTCTCCGGATGCTCCGTAACCCGTCCTTTAATGATGTCCACCGCATGGGGAAGCGCCGGTAACACCACCTCAAGGCATTCCCTTACCGCCTTCGGGCTGCCCGGAAGGTTCACGATAAGGCATTTTCCCCTCACTCCGGCCACCATACGGCTCAGCATGGCAAGCGGTGTCTTCTCCAGCGACTTTGCCCGCATCGCCTCCGCAATGCCGGGGACCGCTTTTTCAATCACGGCGAGCGTCGCCTCAGGGGTGACATCACGCTCCGCAAGCCCCGTGCCTCCGGTGGTCAGGATGATATCAACCCCGCCGCCGTCCGCCCATTCCATAAGCCTTGCGCCGATCACGTCCTTCTCATCAGGGACAATGGCATATTTCACCACCGAAGCGGGCAGCCGGCAGACCATTTCCTTAATCGTGTCACCGCTGATGTCGGCGCGCTTTCCCTGAGAGCCCTTATCGCTTACCGTGAGAATTCCAACACTGATCATGGCACCTACAGGACAAGTTATATTTTATCACATTCACGGCAGGGACAAAAGAGACCTGCAAAAGAAAACTCATCCCCCCGCGTCTTTCGGTGTTCTCCACGTCCCCGCGGGAGATGAAGAAAAATATCCTCTCCAACGCTTGACAAATATGGTGGATTGTGTTATAAATTGGGGAAACGTGGTTAAAAGTGGTAATTGGTGGTAACCAGTGTTCTACGGTGAATTCGAGTACAAGATAGACGATAAGGGCAGGATACCCATCCCGCCGAAATTCCGCGGTGCCCTGAAAGACGGGATCGTCCTCACCGTAGGTGCCGAAAGGTGTATCACCGCCTATACCCCTGCCGAGTGGAAGAAGCTTTCAAGCTCACTTACCGGAAGCGGGCTTACCCGTAGCAAACTGAGAAGGCTGAGCCGGGCCCTGTTCGCCACCGCCTTCGTTACCAGAATTGATGGGCAGGGCAGGATCGCTCTGCCGGCGCCGCTGCGTGAACATGCCCAGATCGCGGATGAGGTTGTCGTGGTTGGGGTGAATACCAATCTGGAAATATGGAGCAAGGCACTCTGGGAGGAGGAGAAGACCACCTGCCTGGAGCAGGCGTGGCAGCTCATCGAGAGTCTGGAAAACCGCTGAAATGAAACAGTGCTCAGCCTTTACCCATACGCCGGTACTTCTTGCTGAANTGCTGGAGATGCTGGCCGTCCAGCCGGGGGGTCGTTACATCGACTGTACCCTCGGCGGCGGAGGGCATGCGGCGGCAATCCTTGAGAAAAGTGCCCCCGGAGGTCAGCTCCTCGGTATTGATGCCGATCCCCTGGCGATCGAAACCGCCAGGGAGAGATTCCGCGGCAACCCGTCCGTCCTCATCGTCAACGATAACTTCACCAACCTCCAGGCAATCTGCACGAGATACAGTTTTCTGCCGGTGCACGGCATCCTTTTCGACCTTGGGCTCTCATCGCTCCAGCTTGCCGGCGACCGGGGCTTCAGCTTCCAGCATGAAGCGCCGCTTGATATGCGGCTGAATCCCGCCCAGACCACTACCGCCGCCGATATCGTCAACAAGTTCCCCGAGGCAAGGCTTGCCAGCCTCATCCGCAACTACGGCGAGGAAAGGCACAGCGAGCGGATCGCGAGGGCCATCGTCAGCAAAAGGCCGATAGAAACAACGACCCAGCTTGCCCGCATCATCGAGAAGGCGGTGGGACGCTACGGCAGGTTGCACCCGGCAACCAGGACCTTCCAGGCGCTGCGCATTGCCGTTAACCACGAGCTGGAAAATCTGGAAAGCGCACTGGAGCAGGCGGTGAACGTCCTTGGCTACGAGGGGCGGCTCGTGGTGATCAGCTACCATTCGCTGGAAGACCGCATCGTCAAGAATTTCATGAGAAGAGAAGCAAGCGGCTGCATCTGCCCACCGGGGACGCCAAGGTGCACCTGCGGACACACCCCCGTGCTGAGGCTGGTCAACAGGAAGGTGATCACCCCATCGGCAGATGAAATAAGCCGTAACCCGCGCAGCCGCAGCGCCCGTCTCCGTGCCGCCGAACGCATCACTATCCCCGAAGCTTTTCAGCAATCAGGCGGGCACGGGCCAACCCCGAAAATCATGATGATGACATCGCTCCATCCGCTGCTGGTCGCCCGGCATATGGAGGCAGTGCTGATAGCATCCTAGATACGAGATTCTGAAAGGAGGTCCGGGGGAGATGTGAAGATGGGAAAGAATAAGATACCGATGAGTCCACTCTAAGGAGGGTATATGGGAAAAAGGAATATCATCACCGGGATAGACGTCGGGACGACGAAAGTATGCACCATCATGGCGGATGTCAGTGATGGGAACGTTCCCCGGATAATCGGTGTGGGGATCACCCCTTCAAAAGGGATGCACAAGGGGCTCGTGGTCAACATCAATGAGGCCAGAGAAACGATCCGCGAGTCAGTACGGAAGGCGGAGCAGGTAAGCGGTTGCAAGGTTGATTCCGCCTACGTCGGCGTCACCGGTCGCCATGTAACCTCAACAAACAACCGCGGCGTTGTTGCCATCACCCGCAATGACCGTGTCGTCCGCCCCGAGGACCTGCGGAGGGTCCTCAATGCCGCGCAGAACATCAAGCTCTCGCCGGACCGGAGACTGCTCCATGTCATCCCGCGTACCTATGTTGTTGACGGGCAGGCAGGGGTGAAGAACCCGGTGGGAATGCATGGCTACCGCCTGGACGTGGAGACCCATGTCATCACCGCCGCGGTCACCTCCATTCAGAATCTCGTAAAATGCGTGCGCAGCGTTGGCATTGAAATTGAAGACCTTGTCCTTGAACCGCTGGCAAGCAGCGAAGCAATCCTGACCGAAGACGAAAAGGAGGTCGGGGTCATCCTTGCCGATATCGGCGGCGGTACCACGGATATCGCCATCTTCCGCGAGGGCAGCATCTGGCACACCGCGATCCTGCCCGTCGCCGGTTACCAGCTCACCCGCGATGTGGCGATCGGGCTGGGGCTACCATTTGAAATCGCCGAAGAGATGAAAAAGAAATACGGTAGCGTCATGCCCGTTTACGATGCCAAGGCTGACGTTCCGCTGGCGTTTTCACAGGACGGGCACGGGATTTCCTATCAGGACCTCTGCGATATCATCCGGGCAAGGGTGGAGGAAATCCTCAAACTCATCGTGCTTGAGCTTCCCAACGCCGATTATGAGTCCATCGTGCCCGCCGGGCTGGTCCTCACGGGCGGTAGCTCCAACATCGCCGGTCTGGCAACACTGGGCACCCAGACCCTCAAGATGCCGGTGAGGATCGGCGCCCCGACCAATATCTACGGCATCGCCGAAAAACTCTGTGACCCGGCATATGCCACCGCAGTCGGGCTCGTCCTGTGGGGTGCCCGCTACAAAGGCAACCGGAAACAGTGGAAACCCGGTCTTTTCAGCTTTGCCATCAATGCCCTTGCCCAGAGTCTGAAGAAACTATTTATCGGTTGATAAACAGTCGAGAGAAAGGAGGCGGATATGGCAAGAACAAATTTTGTAGCTAGTCCCGCAAAGATAAAGGTGGTCGGGCTGGGTGGTGGCGGCTCCAATGCCGTAACCCGCATGGTGCGTGAGAATATCCAGGGCGTTGAGTTCATCGCCATGAATACGGATGCCCAGGCACTGGCCGTCTGTGAAGCGCCCATATGCGTCCAGCTCGGTCCGAAGCTCACCAGAGGGCTTGGTGCCGGCGGCGACCACCTTGTCGGGGAGAAGGCTGCCGAGGAAAACCGCGAGGAGATCAAGGAACTCATTTCCGGGGCGGACATGGTCTTCCTCACCGCCGGCATGGGTGGCGGCACCGGTACCGGCTCTATCCCCATCGTGGCAGAGATTGCCAAGAGCAGCGGTGCCCTTACCATCGCCGTGGTGACCAAGCCGTTCAGCTTTGAGGGCGCCCACCGCATGAAGACAGCCGAGGAAGGCATCAAGAAGCTGGTCGACAAGGTTGATACCCTCATCATTATCCCCAATGACCGGCTGCTTTCCCTCTGCGACCACAAGACCGGTGTGGACAGCGCCTTCAAACTTGCCGATGACGTCCTGAGGCACGGCGTGCAGGCAATCGCCGAGGTCATCACCACCCCCGGCATGATCAACCTGGACTTCGCCGATGTCAAGGCTATCATGAAGGATGCCGGCCCCGCCTGGATGTCCATCGGCAGGGGCACCGGACAGAACCGCGCCATTGACGCGGCAAGGGATGCCCTGGCAAGCCCGCTCCTTGAGGTATCCGTGGAGGGCGCCAAGGGTGTGCTCTTCAACGTCGTCGGCGGTAATAACCTCACGCTCTTTGAGGTCAATCAGGCAGCCGAGGTCATCAAGCAGGCGGTCGACCCCGAAGCCAACATCATCTTTGGCGTCGCCAACAACCCGGCAATGGAGTCCGAGGTGATGATCACCCTCATCGCCACCGGCTTCCACGCCAAGATGGGCATGGGCCGGAGCGCCGAGGACGAGGAGATGACCAAGATCCTCAAGAACATCAAGAGCGAAGAGGAACTGGACATGCCTTCCTTCCTGCGCCGACCGCTTTACAGCAGGAGGAAATTCCCCATGCCCCAGGAAATGAACCAGATGCCACCCCAGCAGCAACAGCCGAGGCAGCGCCAGTTTATGTAAAGACACGAGCTGGCAGAAAATCAGCGATTCTGGTTACCGGCTGCGGGCGCAATGCGCCCGCAGCCCCTTTTCCGGAAGCACCATCATCACACCAGCGTGAGATGGGGATAAAAGGTGTGAGCACAAGAAATCCCCCAAAACGCCGTAGCGTAGCCCGGCGGTTTGACAAACAAGATTGGCTCCGTTTATCCTAGTTCTTGGGAAGTCCTCCGCAAAGCGATAGGGATATGCGTATCATCACCGGCACGGCAAAGGGGCACCGTCTGAAATTCCCCAAAGGCACAAAAACGCGCCCGGCGACCGACCTGGTGCGTGGGGCGATCTTTTCCATGCTGGAGCGCATTGCCGATAACTGGTCAACCGTGCTCGACCTGTTTTCCGGAAGCGGGGCGCTGGGTATTGAAGCACTCAGCCGGGGTGCCGGCTGGGTGGACTTCGTTGAAAGGAACCCCAAGTGCTGTGCTATAATCAAGGAGAACCTTGAGACAACAAGGCTCGCTGATAGGGCACACGTCTACTGCTGCAGTGTGAACCGGGCACTTTCCTTCCTGGACAAAGAATATGATATCATACTGATGGATCCGCCATACGCCGATGCCACGATTGGGGATTTCGTCATGCAGCTCGTAAACTCGCCGCTTGTCGGTGAAAAGACAACAATGGTGATCACCCACTCTCCACGTCTTACCCTCAACCCTGCCTACGGGGCGATGGCCCTCATCAAGGAACAGCGCCACGGCGATAGCTGCATTTCAATATACCGCAAGGAGGTCACATCTTGATCACTGCCCTATACCCGGGTAGCTTTGATCCGATTACCAACGGGCATCTTGATATTGCCATCAGGGCTTCCCGGCTCTTCGACAGGCTCATCATCGGTATCTTCGCGACCCCGCAGAAGAACCTCATGTTCACCCTTGAAGAACGGGTGGAACTGGCAAAAGCGGCCACACAGCACCTGCCCAAGATTGAAGTGCGGCCCTACAGCAAGATAACCGTGGAGTTTGCCCGCGAGGTGAACGCCCAGGTGCTGGTAAGAGGACTAAGGGCCATCGGTGATTTTGAGTGGGAATTTGAAATGGCAATGATGAACCAGATGCTCTGCCCGGGGCTGGAAACGGTCTGCTTCATGGCAAGCCAGGAATACCAGTTCCTCAGTGCCAGCCTGATCAAGGAAGTGGCAAGCCTCGGTGGTGATATCCACAAACTCGTCCCCAAGAACGTGGCGGAAGCCCTCAAAAAGAAGGCAGCCATGCTGAAAAAACAGTAAATTTCTTCCCGAAACCGAAAACGGGCGAAGACAAGGTTTCAGGACGTTTTGCCCGAAGCCAAGACTCAAGGAGGTAGAATAATGGCTTACAAGATCACCGATGAATGCATCAGCTGTGGTGCCTGTGAGGCGGAATGCCCGGTGCAGGCGATCAGCGAAGGTGAAACGACCTACGTGATTGACCCCAACAAGTGCGTTGAATGCGTGGGCTACCACGATTCTCCCAAGTGCGCTGAGATTTGCCCGGTGGATGCCCCCAAACCCGATCCCGATCACCCGCGGAAGAAGTGAGTCATCCGCCAGACGCTAGAAAAACTGACGGAAAAAGCAAAAACCGCTGGAATCAAGCATGGTACATCCATGCGCCAGCGGTATTTGCTAGCTATTCCGGCTATCGGAAAAAATCGCGCACCGAGCCGAATTCCGCGGGCAGCAGCCCCAGCACAAAAGGAAAAGTATTCAGGAAAAACCGGGCAACCGCCGAATCACCGAGCACGCCATCGCTCCCGAGGAATTTCGCCCACATGGCAATGACGGCCGCACAGAACACTCCCCCCATGATAAGCCCCAGCACCCCGCCCCCGAGCCGGTTCACCCAGCCCAGCATCACGGCGGAAGCAAGCTTGCCGAGCAGCACGGCAATAATGGCGGAGACCGCAAGCACCGCCACCAGGATGATGACAAAGGCGGCGATCTTCGCCCACTGCGGGTTATCAATGAAGGTCAGCATGCTTCCGAGGGGGCCGGAAAAGCGCCCGGCAAGCACGACCCCGACGATGACACCCACGATGGAAAGGACAATCTTGATGATACCGGTCATCACCCCGATGACCGCAGAAATAGCCAGAACGACCAGAATGGCAATGTCCAGCCAGTTCACGAGCGCATTTTACCCCTTCACCAGTGCCAAGTCAACAGGCACACCGAATGACTTCCGCCGCACCTTGATGTTTCCCCCTCCCATCCACCCACTTCTCCCTACCAGACACGACAGAATAATGAGATGAGACACGGAACTAATGGCAAGCCGGCAAAAAACCGGCACCTACCCGGAGCCGAGTTCACGGGCGCGCTCGCAGGCAGCACGCACCGCTTTTGCCACAATTTCCCTGAGTGATGCCTCTTCAAAGACCGCAAGTGCCCTTTCCGTGGTGCCACCGCGGGAAGTCACCGCCCGGCGCAGCGCTGAAAAAGACATACCCGATTCTTCCGCAAGCCGGGCGGAACCGAGCATCGTCTGGCGCACAAGCACCTCGGCATCAGCACGGGAAAGACCGAGCCCCACCGCCGCCTCAAGCAACGCCTCGGCAA
>JAOAEN010000035.1 GCA_026416775.1 Dehalococcoidales bacterium | reverse complement strand
GTTTCCTTGTGGGTGGCGGAAAGGTTGCGGAGCTTGCCCTCCATCTCTTCAGCAAGGCTGGAGATGAGCTTGCGCAGGTCGTCGGCATTTTCCTGGTGCCTGAGGGCGCTTACACGCTGGATGATCTCCGGCCTTGCGGTATTCTTGAGCTGGTCAATCGCAAGCGAAAGGTTGAGCTCCTTCAGCCCCTGAAGGACGCCCTTTACCTTCTGTCCCTGTGCCTGGCGCTGTTTTTCCATCAGTTCTTGTTCCTGCTGCTTGCGCGCAAACTGACGGGACAGGCGCATGAGTTCTTCAAGTCCGCTTTCTTCCTGGGCCATGCCTCACCTCTTTTTACCAGTATACACCCTTGCCTGCAGGGATACAAAAAAATAACCGGGAAGTGGTTTTTGCTCCCGACTGAACCATCCTCTGGCTGAAGGGGGATACGGGAACGGGTGAGCAACGGTGGGGACAATAACTGGAAACAGATGAAGCCGGATTTCGCCCGTGCTCTCGGGATTCCGTCTTTTTTACGCTATACCCGCAGTATCTGCCCCCTGATGGCATCACCGACGGTGATGATGCCGAACGAGTCCTTGGCCTGACCGGGGTTGAAGAGGAGCACCCCCTGGATGTAGCGGTTGCACGGCTCGTGGGAGTGCCCGAAGATGATGATGTCCACACCCTCAAACTGTTTCCTGACCCTCTCGGCAATGCCGAAAGGTGCCCCTGAGCCGTGGATAAGCCCGATCCTGCGCCCGTTGACTTCAAAAATTTCCTTTTCCCGCAGGTCCTTTCTGATTTCACCGGAGTCCATGTTGCCGCGGACGGCTCTTACGGGCTTTATGGCACGCAGCCCGTCCAGCACCGTCTTCTGGGTGAAATCGCCGGCGTGGACGATGATATCCACCTCCGTCAGCGCCCTTCTGACGGTGAGCGGTAGTTCGTCAATCGTCCTGGCATGGGTATCTGAAATGACTCCGAGCTTCATCTTGCACCGCCGTAGTTTGGTCTCCTTCTTATTTTACATACGTCCTGCTTCTGTAATGCAAGAGTAAAAAAATTTTCCTCCGTCGACGTTTTATCCATTATAGCAGTCCTCCCGACGGGTTTCTCCTTCTCCGCCGGTTTCCGTCGGAAAACCCGCCCTGTTGCTTTTACCGGGGGCTTCATTCCGCATTTGACAACGTCATTGCAATTGGTTAAAAATATTGCCAATATTTGTTTTATTACGCGATCCATGTTCGGGTGGTTGTGTGGTGGGGGTACGGTGACCAACCAGCATGGCAAGGAGGTGAGGGTATATGCGATGGTGAAGATGCAGCACCGGCTGAAAAAGTAAAAAATTCGGGGGTGTTATGAAAAAAATAATCTTGCTTCTGGGAATTGCATTTATTATCGCGGCTTTGATTCTGACTGGCTGTGCCAAGCCCCAGGCGACGACCACACCGACGGCCAAACCCACGGTAACCGGTGCCCAGCCGGTCTACGGGGGCACGGTGAGGGTGATTAACTCGGCAGGCCCGAGGATTCTCGGCTATTCGCTGGAACAGGGGCCGATGGACCTCTTCGTGCTCCTCTGTGCGGCGGAGAAGGTCGTGGAATACAACGAGAAGCAGGAGCTTGTACCCCACCTTGCCGAAAGCTACAAGATTGATGAGAATGCCAAGACGATCACGGTCAAGCTGCGCAAGGGAATCAAGTTCCATGATGGTTCCGATTGTGATGCCGAGGCCATCGCCTGGAACTACAAGTATCAGACGGAAAACAAGCGTGTCGGCTACATCGACCAGTGGGACTACATGGAGATCAAGGACAAGTATACCCTTATTATCCACTACAAGGGGGACTACAACAACCAGCTTCTGAATGCCTGGCTCTGGTCGCCCCCGATGTATTCCAAGGCAGCTTTTGAGAAGGCAGGCAACGGCGATATTGAAAAGAGCAAGGACTGGGCGCGCCAGAACGTTTCGGGGACTGGCCCCTTCCGGCAGTATGCCTTCCAGCGCGATGTGTCCCTGACGATGGTGAGGTTTGATGACTACTGGGGCGGTAAGCCGTATCTTGACAAGATTGAGTACCTCTTCATCCCCGACCCCGTTTCCGCAAGCCTTAAGATGCAGGCGGGTGAGGCCGAGCTCTGGTTCGGCGTCCCCATCAAGGACCAGCTCACGCTTGAGCAGGCGGGCCTGAAGAGGATCGTCGGCCAGCCTTCGGTGAGCATGCTTATCCCGAACCTGAACAGCCCCGATTCCAAGTGGCATAATAAAGACCTGCGTGAAGCGGTGGAGTATGCCCTGGACAAGGAAGGCATGGCGAAGGCCCTCGGCTTCGGTTACTACAGCCCGGCAAAGATGGTTGCCCCCAAGGGCGTCTGGGGCTATAGCGAGAGCTGGCCGGGACGGAACTACGACCCGAACAAGGCAAAGGAACTGCTGCAGAAGAGCGGTTACAAGGGTGCTACCGTCAAGGTGCTTGTCCTCACCGGCACGGCGGTGGACACCGCCACGGCGGTCAAGCGCTACCTGGACGATATCGGCCTCAACTGTGAGGTTGATATTGCCGATCCCGGACGCTACTACGGGAGCCTCTACGGTACCGGCTGGGAAGACCTCATCCTCGGTGGCTTCGGCGTCCTCGGGAATTCGCTGCAGGCCTTCCACATGAACCTCGGCGACCAGCCGCTCACCCGTATGGGTAGCTGGAGCCTCCCCAGCGAGCTCGTCTCGCTCAGCAAACAGTCACGCACCTATCCGGATGAGGCCGGGCAGAAGGAAGCGGCGGGCAAGCTCTACATGGCGCTGTCCGAGGGAGCCTACCTCATCCCGATCTATCAGGTGGAAAGCGCCAGTATTGCCAGCCCGAAGTTCCACATCACCTACGGTCAGGAGTCCGGCTTTACCCAGTACTGGGCGAGGTACTGGCTGGAAAAGTAATCTGAAGGTATGGCGGGTGCCGGGTGGGGTGGTGGAAATACTGTCCTGCCCGGTACCTGCACCCTGAATTATAGGGGATTGCTCTGCGCGGTGGTCAGGGGCAGACCTTCTTGGTGACATAACAAACATTGATTGAAGGCTACAATAGACTATGACCGCGTATATTATCCGCCGCCTGATCATGGCGGTGATCATCATCGTCATCGTGACAATACTCGTTTTCTGCGCGATAAGGCTTCTGCCGGGAGACCCGCTGATTATCTTTCTGGGGCAGAATGCCAATATTGAGCAGATGAGCCAGGAAAGGATTGAACAGTTGCGCCACGAGTACGGGCTTGATCGACACCCGGTGGTGCAGTACTTTGACTGGATCGGCGGTGTCCTGCGTGGCGACCTGGGGAGGTCAATCACCTACCGCGATAACGTCGGGAAAATCATGGCGGAGCGCTTTCCCGTCACGCTCCACATCGGTCTTACCGCCTTCATTCTGGGTAATGCCTTTGGTATCCTGTTGGGAATTGTGGCTGCGCTGCGCCGCGGCAGGTGGATGGACACGGTTGTGACTATAATTTCCTATATCGGCATCAGCATACCTGTCTTCTGGCTCGGGTTTTTGCTGATTTACTTTTTCGGACTCAAGCTGCGCTGGCTTCCCATCACGGGCTATGTCTCGCCTTTCGTTGACTTCTGGCAGAGCACGAAGAGCATCATCATGCCGGCGATCTGCGAGATGATTACCGGCATGGCGGTGATTGCCCGGCAGACCCGTTCGGCAATGCTTGAGGTTAGCCGACAGGACTATATCCGCACGGCATGGGCGAAGGGGCTGCGCGAGCGCTACATCGTTGTGAAACACATGCTCAAGAACAGTCTCATTCCGGTGATTACCCTGCTTGGTATTGGTGTCGGGATGATCTTCGGCGGCTCGGTGCTGGTGGAGACCGTTTTCGCCATCGCCGGAGTGGGACGGCTGCTCGTGACCAGTGTTTTCCAGCAGGACTACATCGTGGTGCAGTCAGGTGTCCTTGTCATCTCTTCAATTGTTATTCTGAGCAATCTCATCGTTGATATCTCTTACGGCTGGCTGGACCCGAGGATCCGCTACGGCTAGGAGGCATGACGGACATGACCGGAGGGAATTCCACAACGTTCAGCGAAGCCCCGCCGCGCGTCAGCGAATGGGCACGGTTCTGGCGGGTGTTTTTCCAGCGCAAGATCGTCATCTTCGGGCTGGCGGTGCTGGCGCTGCTTGTTATCTGTGCCATCTTTGCCCCCTGGCTTGCACCGCATGACCCTTACCGTGGCGAGATGCGTGATGCCCTTTCCCAGCCCTGTGCGAAGTACCCGCTCGGGACGGATATTCAGGGGCGGGACACACTGAGCCGCCTCATCTACGGAGCACGCACGGTACTGGTCGTTGGTTTCATCACCGTGGGCGTTGCCGCTGTTGCCGGGGTGGTGCTTGGCATTACCGCCGGTTATTACGGCGGTATCATCAGCATGGTCATCATGAGGTTCATGGATGCCCTGATGGGCTTCCCGATGATGCTTCTTGCCCTCTTACTTGCCGCGGTGCTCGGCGGCGGTATCCAGAACGTCATCACTGCCCTGAGCGTTGCCACGATACCGGGCTATGCCAGGGTTATCCACGGTCTTACCCTGAGCATCAAGGAAAATGACTACATTCTGGCACAGCGGGCGATGGGAGCGGATGACCGTCGTATCATGCTCTCCCACATTTTGCCGAATAGCCTGCCACCGATGATCGTCCTTATCACACTACAGCTAGGCTCCATTATTCTGGCCGAGGCGGGCTTGAGCTTCCTCGGTATCGGAATCAAGCCGCCCGGGGCTGCCTGGGGGGCGATGGTGAGCGATGGCTACGGCTATCTCCTTACCCATCCGGTACTTTCCTTTGCCCCCGGCTTTGCGATCATGCTTGTGGTCTTTGCCTTTAATCTCCTCGGTGACGGGCTGCGTGATGCCCTTGACCCGCGGCTGAGAGGACTGCTGTAGCCGGGATGTCATCGGGTGTCCTGCTGGTTCAGCAATGACAACAGAGCACGGCTACCGGTCACAACTGAGGGAATTAAAGCTGATGGCGACCCCGACGGGATTCGAACCCGTGATCTCCACCGTGACAGGGTGGCATGTTAGTCCGCTACACCACGGGGCCACGCTAGCGACAAAATGCGCACCGTCCGACAGTTTAAGTCTAGCAAAGGCATGGTACCGTGTCAAGCTCGGCCGCTTTCGGTTTTTCCTTCCCGGGGAACGGCTCAGGTGTTATGTGGTTTTATCTGTATCCGATCGGTTCCTCCCTCTTTTGGGACAAGGGGGTGGGCATAAACACCGGCAAGATGCAGGTAAAACCTTCCCTGAGCTGCTGTTGTCTGTGGTTACGAATTGTGGTATAATGAGCTAAAATTGTGCGAGGAAATAGTGTGGTAACTACGGCAAAGGATCAGAGTGTAAAGGACGGAAAGCTCAAGGAATACGAGCTGGTCTATATTCTTACCCCTGAGTTGGCTGACGAAGCCCTTGAAGCCAGGATCAACAGTATCAGTCAGGCGATTACCAGCCGTGGCGGCTCTATCGTCAGCGTTGATAAGTGGGGGAAGAAGAAACTGGCATACCCGATAAAACGCCATCTTGAAGGTCACTATGTCCTGACCAGGTTCAAGCTGGGTCCGGCACGGTGCCGTGAGCTTGAGGCCAACTTAAGGATATCCGAGGAAGTCCTGAGGTACCTTCTGATTAAGATTGAGAGTTAGTGCGGAGGGATGGTGCCCGGTCTTTCGGGAGGTGAAGCGGGATGCCGAGTCTGAACAAGGTGACGATCATCGGCAACGTGGGCAGTGACCCGGAGATGCGTTTCACGCCCAGCGGTAAGCCGGTGACGTCATTTTCGGTGGCGACCAACTGGGTCTATACCACGCCGGACGGTGAGCGCCGTCAGGAGACAGAATGGTTCAATGTCGTTGCCTGGAACAAGCTTGCCGAGCAGTGCAACCAGTTCCTTGCCAAGGGCAGGCTTGTCTATGCGGAAGGACGCATCCATACCCGTAGCTGGGAGGGGCAGGACGGACAGACCCGCTCACGCATCGAGGTGATCGCCAGCCGCGTGATCTTTCTGGACAGAAAGGGCGGGGCACCTTCCGGTGATGAGAAAGTGGACGATTCCGGCGTTGCTGAGCTTGAATCGGAAGATTTCTCCGTTTGATCGGTTGACTTCGTAAATCCTGTGAGTTGAGGTTGATATGGCAGAACCAAAAGAAACCGAAGTGACTACCACGGCTCCGGCTCCGGCAGAGGAGCCGGCTGCGGCACCGGCCACTGCGGCTGTTGCCCAGACCAGAGCTAGAAGGCAGACGCGCCCCAAGTATGTCCCCAAGCGCAAGGTTTGCCCTTTCTGCCGGGACAAGGTACAGGTGATTGAGTATAAGAACATTTCCTTGCTGCGGAATTATATCACCGACAGGGCAAAGATCTCGCCCCGCCGCAAGACCGGGGTCTGCGCCAAGCACCAGCGTGCGCTGGCAGTAGCCATCAAGCGGGCACGGCATCTGGCACTCCTGCCGTTTGTCCCGGCCCACATTTACAAGACGGGCGGCGTTGGTATCAAAGAGTAGGTCTCTGCCTCGTTTTTCCCCGTTGTGTGTTAATGAGCGTTTGTCAGGGAGTCTGAGGTGCCAAAGAGGACTTATCAACCGAAAAAGATCCCCCGCAAGCGTGAGCACGGCTTCCTGAAGAGGATGAGCACGCGCGGCGGGCGGAGGGTTTTGAAAGCAAGACGGCTTAAGGGGCGCCACCGGCTGACGGTTGTGTAGTGAAAAAAGACCGTCGGGCATGGGTGCAGAGGCGTGAGGTCAGAGCGCTATCTCAGGAGGAGCCGTGATTTTGCGGCGGTGTATCATCATGGTGGCTCTTGGGCGTGCGGCGAAGTCGTGATGAGAGCTCTGCCCAACGGGCTGAGGCTGACAAGATACGGGTTTGTGGTGGGACAGCGCGTGGGTGGAGCGGTGGTGCGAAACCGCGTGAAACGCAGGCTCCGCGAGATAGTGCGTGGTCTGCCTCTGGTAGAGGGATGGGATATTATTTTTGTTGCCCGCCCTCCGGCTGCGCAGGCGGATTATCATGGTTTAAAGCAGGCGGTGGAAGACCTGCTTCGGAAGGCTGGGCTGTTCCGCAGAAATGAAGAAAATTGCATTGGGGCTCATTAGGTTCTATCAGCTCACGATTTCGCAGGTAACGTCGCCCGCCTGCCGTTTTGTGCCCACCTGTTCCCAGTACACTTACGAGGCGATTGCGAGGTTCGGTCTGCTCAGGGGTGTGGGGATGGGTATCCGGCGCATACTGCGCTGTCATCCGTTCCATCCCGGTGGCTATGACCCTGTTCCGGACTAGCCTTATTTTTTGAGGAAAAGCTGTCTGATGCGGAAAGTAGTACCTCTGCCCGGTCTTATCGCGGTAATCGTTGCTTCGCTCCTTGCCGCGGCTCTGGTGAGTTCCGGCTGCGTCGGCGGGCTTGTCCCCGTTGGCTGGTCGGGCGGGGTGGTGGCGGACGGCTATCTCTACGTTGGTTCCCAGGAAGGCAGACTGGTCAGCATTAACCTTGCCGATGAAAGCCGTCTGGGGGCGGAGGCCCTCAGGCCGGTGAGCCAGGCGGGGCTTTTCGGCTGCGGGATGTCGGGTGGCGGCTGCGGGGGAGCTTCGGCAAGGGTGCCAATCTACGGGACACCGGTGGTCTCGGGCGGTCTGGTCTATATTGCCGGCTATAATGGCAAGGTCTATGCCTATACCGCCGGCACGCTGCGGACACGCTGGGTCTTCCCGCGCGAGGATTATCTATCGCCGATCGTTGGCGGGCTTGTCAGCGACGGCGAAAAGGTCTTTTTCGGTGGCTCTGATGGCAGGGTCTACGCGCTGGATGCGGCAACCGGTGATAAGCTCTGGGATTTTGCCACGGGTGATAAGATCTGGGCGACGCCGGCGGTTGCGGGTGACACGCTTTACATTGGCTCTTTTGACAAGAAGTTCTATGCCCTGAGCACCGCCGATGGCAGCAAGCGCTGGGAGTTCGCCGCCGGGGGCGCCATCATCACGACGCCTCTTGTGGCGGACGGAGTGGTCTATTTCGGGGCTTTTGACCGGAATCTTTATGCCCTGAACGTTTCTGATGGCAGCCTCAAATGGACTTTCCGCGGCGGTAACTGGTTCTGGGCAAAACCGGTGCTTGCGGGTGGAAAGGTCTACACCGGCTGCCTTGATAAGTCTATCTATGTCATCAATCCGGATAACGGGGCACTGGTGAAGCAGATTTCCGCAGGTAGTCCGGTGGCGTCATCACCAGTGGTAGCTGGTGGTAGGGTTATTTTCGCCACGGAAAACGGTGCGGTCTACGCCCTTGATGCGGGCACGGGAGAGGTGGTGTGGAGCAATGAAGCGCTGGAGAAAAAGGGGCAGAAGATATACGGGCCGCTCTGCACCGACGGGAGCACTATCTACATTCACACTTATGACGGGATGCTGCAGCGGATGAGTGTTAACGCTGGTGAGCTTCTTGCTCCGCTTTCGCTTGAGGCTGGAAGCTAGGAAAAATCGGGAGTGATTGAGCGTTGAACCCCTGGGAACTGATTATCCAGCAGCCGGTGACACGGTACTGCATGGCAATCCGCACCACGCTGTTGACCACCCAGTATAGCGCAAGACCGCTGGGGAAGGAAAGGGCAAGAAGGGTGAACATCATCGGCATCATCCAGAGCATCATCTCAGACTGTGCCGCCTGCCGCGGGTCGGTGGGCGGTGCCGTCATCGACATCTTCTGCTGCACCCACTGGGTAACCCCCGTTAGTACCGCCAGGATGAGATTGGGCTGTGCCAGATCCATGAGAAGGAAATGACGGCTCAGCGGCAGTGCCGCATAGACCGCATCCCAGGGGTAGAGAAAGCGCGAAAGGGTAAGCAACCCCTCAGGGGCTACCGCCAGCGCCAGCATGATCGCCTGGTACAGCGCAATCCAGACCGGCATCTGGATGATGAAGCTCAGAAGACAGCCGGCAGGCTTGATCCCGGCCTCTTTATAGAGCTTCATCTGCTCCTGGGCCAGTTTCTGCCTGTCCTTGGCGTATTTCTTCTGGAGCTCGGTGAGCTTGGGCTGAATATCCTGCATCGCCTTGGAGGAGCGAAGCTGGCTCAGGGTGAGCGGGAGCATCAAGAGGTTAACAATAATGGTAAGGGCGATAATTGCCAGCCCGAAACCTGTCTCTTATACACAT
>JAOAEN010000034.1 GCA_026416775.1 Dehalococcoidales bacterium | reverse complement strand
GCCTGAGTGAAGCCGGCTTTTTCTTCCTGAGATATTCGGTGAGAAATGCCACGGTATAGCCGGCATCAATGATGTCCTCAACGATGAGGACGTGACGGCCGCGCACCCGCGTTTTCAGCCCGTGGATGACGCGCACGTGCCCGGAGCTTTCGGTACCGCTACCGTAGCTTGCCAGGCGGATGAAGTCCACCTCAAGCGGAAAATCGAGGTGACGCACGAGGTCCGCCATGAAGACAAAAGAGCCCTTGAGGATGCCGATGAGCAGCGGGTTCCTGTCGCGGTAGTCGTTTGCTATCTCGCTCGCAAGGCGCATTACTGCAGAGGCGACCATCTCACGGGAGACAAGCACGCGGGCACCGTCGGGCATCTTCATTGCCAGAGGCAATTATAATACCTCGCTCTAGGGATGTCCACCGTCCCGGGACTAGTAGTCGTCAAGGCCCCAATCATGGAACATCTTCTTGTAAAAGTCCGGGCGCGGGAAGTCCGGGCACATGATGTAGTTGTGGTTGCGGTAGGCAAAGCCCTGCGAGCTGAAGCGTTCAACATCAGCGATAAGCGCGGGCATCTTTGCCCGCGGGACGGCGAACATCATTTCGTCTTCACCGCAGAGCGCTCGCTGGTATTCGCCGGGATCGGGTACGATCACCCAGTAGCCGCCCTTCAGCAGCGGTGTTACCACGGCATGGGCACAGGACGGCGGGAAGAACCGTCCGTTCACCTCGCGTACCGCCTCGGGGCTGAGCGAAAGCAGCAGACTCCGCAGTTGGGCAGTATTGGCATAGACAATGACCGCATCGGGCACAAAAGAAGCGCTTTTCAGGGGTGCCGTCAGGATGCCGATGTAGGTACCGTAAGCAAACATCTCGTAAGGGTGGATGCGGGTGGGATTTGCCCCCGGCGGCAGCGGTACCATACCGTAAGCCATCAGTGCCGCCGGGCACCAGTGGTCTTCCCTGAGCATGGCAACCGTCCTGCCGTCCCGCCGCGACAGGGCGAATGCCTGGCACTGGGCAAGGTGGTAACCGCCGTCCTTTTTGGGGCGGAATGAGCCCTGAGGAATCTCATCCTCGCTCTTCAGCATCTTCACCGCCACGGGCGAGGTGCGCAGAAGAAAGGTGTTTTCGAGCACCTCACCGTAGCGGTTGAACTCACCCGTTTCCGTCATTGGACCACCTTAAACCCCGGGCAACAGTACCGGCGGCTACTCGTAGCGGCCGACCCTGGCAGAAGACACATGGAAGATGGGGCGTTCAATGTTGCGGATGATTACCGGTCCGTGCGGGACCCCCGCCGGAATGCAGGCACAGAAGCTGCGGTCAACGATGTTCTTCTCGTTGTCAATCCAGATCTCGATTTCGGCGCCGAGGTCCTGAATGTTGTCGTAGTTGTAACCGAAAAACCCCAGCACCTCGTTGAAGTTATGGGTGTGGGTCTCGCAGAGCTTTATTTCAGCCGGCCCACCGGGCAGGATCCACTTCGTCTCCGCGTAGAACTCGGCGCCGGGTACGGTATCCGCATCCACCTGGACGATCGGTTTCACGATCTTCGGGTCATTCTGAACGCGGTAGTGTGGGTATTTGGCCCCCTTCTTCGGAAAATCAACGACGTATTTGGCATTCTTACCCTTGTGCATTTTCATCCCCCTTGTTCGGTGAGTCTGCTCTGACGCGGCATCCTAGACGTATTTATCCCCGGAACCGAGCGTCATGTGGAACATCGGCCGGTCCATGCGGCGGAAGACAAGCGGGCAGTGCTGCATCCCCGCCGGGATATAGACCATGAAGCTCTTGGTGAGGACAAATTTCTCGTCCTCCAGCCAGAACTCGATTTCCCCGCCGAGGTCGGAAGGGTCATCAAAGTTGGTGCCGAAATAACTGAAGATCTCAACGAAGGGATGGGCGTGTGGCATGATACCGGGCACCTTGCCGCTCTTCACAAGCTCGGGCGTGACAAGCTCCGGCATAGGCATGCGCGGCATCGGGCGCTGGTCCTTCATCCAGGAAGGCCACTGCCAGGTGTATTCCCCGTAGAATGCACCGGGCAGCACTTCGTTGTCCATCCAGATGACATGCTCCAGCCCCATGCGATAGCCATCGCGGTAGCCCTGCCCGATCTGCTGGGGCCCTTTGTAGCCGGGCATGACGACGCCCCTCTTGAGCTCCGTGGTGATATACTTACCATACTTTGACCTGCCCATACAGTCTCACGTCTCCTTTCCCGCCTGTTTTGCCATGTAATACGGACCTCTCCGTTGATTATATCACTTAGACCGGGCAAGGTAAAAAGTCAGAAGGTTTTGTTGGCTCTCTCGGTTTTTGTCGCCTTCGGATTAAACCTGCAGTGGGAATGGACGGTTAACATAAATTAACTTACACCTTCGGGAGCTGGCTCCTGTCATAAGCCCATCGCTGAAAAGGGATTTGCCGGGGCATTCCCGTCAGAGTCTCCTGCCGCAGTGAAGGAGTTAAGTCCGGCACTGCTGTATCGGGCTGAAAATTCCGGACGGAGGGGATAACAGGTGGGGTGCAGACAAAGGCTGCAAAGCAGGCAAGCTAAACCGGTCCGGTAATTGCAATATCCGCTGTTTTGTATTATGATATTGTGAAAATCGCGATATATAACAATATAACGGAGGGTGAGATGAAGGACTTTGCAGGCAAGGTAGCGTTTATTACCGGTGGTGCTTCGGGTGCCGGTCTCGGTCAGGCGAAGGTCTTTTCCGAGGCGGGCTGTAAGATCGTCATTGCCGATATCCGCCAGGATCATATTGATGAGGCACTTGCCTATTTTCGCGATAAGAAGGCAGAGGTGCATGCCATCAAGATGGATGTTACCAACCGCGACGACTGGAAGAAAGCCGCGGAATACGTAGAGAAGCTGCACGGCTGCCCTCCCCAGCTTCTTTTCCTCACCGCCGGGGTCAATGCCTTCGGTCCCTGCGAGGCTTCTACCTTTGAGGATTACGACTGGGTGGTTGGTGTCAACCTTTTTGGCGTTATCAACGGGCTGGTGACGTTCGTGCCGCGCATGATCCAGGCAGGCAGGGGCGGTTATATTGTGACCACCGCTTCCATGGGCGGTTTCATGGGGACAAGCGGCTGTGCCCCGTATTCGGCGGCCAAAGCGGCGGTCATCAATCTCATGGATAGCTATTACCATGCCCTCAAGCCCTATGGCATCGGCGTCTCCTGCCTCTGTCCCGGTGGTATCCGCTCCAATATCGGTGAGTCCCACCTCACCCGCCCCAAGCATCTCCAGAACACCGGCTACCATCTTGATGATAAGGTGGTTGAGTTCATGCACAAGCATTACTCGTATGGTATTGACCCGGTGGAGCTTGCCAAAATTACCAAGAAGGGGATTGAGGACGAAGTCCTTTACATAATACCGGTACCGGAGCCGGACAAGTTCATGAGGGGGGTTCTGGAGCGCATGGTCAACTACACCACGGCTGAGGGGATGAAGCGGCAGGAGGAGCTTGACCGCAAGCGCCGGGAAGAAATGCGCAACCGTCCGAACCCGATGATGGAAGGTGCCAGGGAATCCGGCTGGGGCACGGCAAGGAAGGATATCACCTGGGTGAAACCGCGTGAGTACTAGTCTCAGGCTCTGCCGCATTTAAATACGGGAGGATAACCAAATGGCACTTTATCTGTTGGACACGGTGGTCAACCCGGAGGCCGGTGTGCAGAGGCTGCCGGGGCCTCCTCCGGGCATGGGGGGACCGGGAAGACCGCCGCGTGCCCCGGTAATGGAGCCGCCGCCTGGCGGTGGTGCAATGGCAAGGCGGCTGGACTCCCTAGAGGGGAAAACGGTGTATCTTGTGGACACCGGTTTTGGCGGTGGTTACCAGTTCATGCTCCGGCTGCAGAAGTGGTTTGCCGAGCACATGCCGTCGGTAAAGACGATACGGCGCCGCAAGCCCGGCAACGTCTTCATGGACGATAACAACACCCTCTGGGAAGAGGTGAAGCAGAAGGGGGATGCGGTCGTCCTCGGCGTGGCGGGCTGACCGGGCTGTGTGGCAGCGGTCGCTGCCGGTGCCCGCAGGCTTGAGCAGAACTATGGTATTCCGGTGGCTCCCATCTCCACCAATGCCTTTGTGAACGTGGTCAGAGAGAACCTGGAAAGGATGCGGGTTCCACTGCCCTTCATCTTCACCCCGCACCCGGTGATCAGCATGCCTCCGGAGGTGCTGGACAGTTACATCGCCGGCAAGGATCCCGAAACGGGCAGGACTGTCATTGAGGAGATTATTGATGCCCTCACCAGGCCCGTAAACGGTGCTCCGGTTGCCGGGGCTGCCAAAGCCCCCGGTGCGGCAAGGACTGCTCCCGAAGGGACGTCCCTCAGGCCGGACACGGAAGACAACCTCCAGCGTCTTTTCTACGAGCGCGGCTGGACGGACGGGCTTCCGGTGATTCTCCCCACCGAGGAGCGGGTGCAGAAGATGCTCAAGGGAACCAGCGCTACGCCGGACGAGGTCGTCTGCGAGATCTTTCGCTTTGAGACGGGTGAGCTTTTCCGTTACACGGTGCGCAATATTGCTGTCGTCGCAGTAATGGCAGGGGCAAGGCCGGAATACTTCCCGGTGATCCTTGCTACCGCTTCCACAAGGCAGTCGTCTTTTATGCCTTCCACCACGGCTTTCGGGGCGATGCTCCTCGTCAACGGGCCGATCCGCAACGAAATCGGCATGAACTGCGGGCTCGGTGCCTTCAGCCCGGTAAACCAGGCAAATGCGGTCATCGGGCGTGCCTGGACGCTCATGAGCATCATCTGGGGTTATACAAAGCCGAAGCAGACGCTGTGGAGCTCGCAGGGCAACAACCTCATCTACAACAACATGTGCGCCGGCGAGAATGAGGAAAGGAGCGTCTGGACGCCCTTCCACGTGGATAAGGGTTTTAAGGCGGAGGAAAGCGTGGTGAGCATCTTCCGCGGCTGGGGCTTCTTCAACCCCGCCGGCACCGCCGCCCACCGCTCGGTGGCCGAGGAGCTGAACATCCAGCTTAACGCCATGCCCCCGCTCAACTCGGCGGCGACGATCATCATGGACCCGCTGGTTGCCCGTGAGCTTAAAGAGGGCGAAGGCTTCGCCACCAAGCGAGATTTCTGCCGTTACCTCTCGCAGAACATCAGGATGCCGGCCGGTCAGTACTGGAAGTTTGACCATATTGACATGCTCGTAGCCTCAGAAGCCTACAAGGGGGTGGAGCCCTACGCTTCGTGGAAAAAGCTTCCCGATGATGCCCTGATTGCCCCGTACCACAACCCGGACAACATCAATATCATCGTCGTCGGCGGGGAGACCAGCCCCCTCTGGAAGGCCACGGACTACGGCTACGTGACGAGTGCCTCGGTTGACCGCTGGCGGGCGCTCAAATCACAGGAAGGCTGTGAGGACGGCTCCTGCGGGCTTCCCGATGAGCCGGGGCAGTATGACGATTGAGCGCGCTGTCTGATGGGAAGTTAATTGAAGAGGGGGGCTGACACCCCCCTCTTTTTATTTATTTCTTCTTTACTTAAGGTCATAGAAGCCGAAAACGGGTAGTGCCTGTGGCGGTGTCCCTTCCTTTCCGGCAACTGAAGTGGGCCGCCCGCGGACGTATTCGGGCGGGCGGACGATCCGGTAGGTGATGGCGTTGGCCTTGCAGGTGATGATGCAGAGCCCGCAGCCCTTGCATTTTTCGGGGATAATATATGCTTTGGACTTCTTGTTGGTCGTCGGGCGCATCTCAATCGCTTCAAACTTGCAGCGCTTCAGACACAGCTCGCATCCCTTGCAGAGGTCTTCGTCCACCACGGCAAGGAAGCGGTTCGGTGTCATCAGGTCAAAGCGTTTGGCACGGGTGATAGGAAAGAGGTTTTCACAGCAGCACTCGCAGCAGTAGCAATCACCCCAGTGGACAAGCCCGGCTTCCTCTGCTTCGTAAACGATGTCAAGCGATTCTGCCAGGGTTATTTCCTTGAGAAGACGCCCCGGCTGTTTCAGATAGTATTCGCCGCGCGGGCGGTCAAAGCAGGCAAAGCACGTCATGAGGGGGTAGTTGCAGGCTCCCCATACCACCCGGCAGCCGCAGGGGGCGATGATGCGGTTTTTCGCATTTTCAATCCTGAGCTTCCAGTTTTCCTCGGGCATGATGTCCTCGGGGCTGATGTTCTTGCTGCGCTCAAGCGCCCCGATGGCGGGCCAGATGGGGAGATTGCGCCCGGTCATCTTCACCAGGTGGTCGGTGTGCTCCAAAAACATATAGGACCACTCGTTGCGGAAGAAGTCCGCCCAGAGTTCCTTGAGTTCCTTGGAGATGGCGTGGGGCCCGGTGTGGGGGGCGGTATCGGCAACGGTATCGTGGTGGAAGGCGATGAGGCTGTTGTGAAACGCGTACTGGGTCCTGCCCCGCGTGAGGATACCCCGGTCAACGAGGCTGTTGAGTATCGGGACAATCTCCTTTTCATTCATGCCCAGTCTTTCCGCCACTTCTCTGGCGGTTGCCGGTGCAAAAAGCTCGCGGCAGATGAGGGCTTCCACCGGGCTGAAGGTCGCTCTGAGGATACGCAGGAAACGTTCTGATCCGGGCACCCCCAGCTTGGCGGCGAGTTCCTGATAGGCACTATCCGTTTTCATGGGTATCTCCTTTTCTTGACATAAAGCTTCATTCTGGCTGTTTCTGCCTGGCTTTCCCGAGTTCTTCTTCAAGCCAGCCAAGCCAGCTCTCCAGTCCCTCGCCGGTCTTGGCGGAGATGGGGAAAATCTTTACCTTGGGGTTCAGGGCGGTAACCGCTTTCGTGAAGACATCAAGCCTGAAGTCGAAGTGGGGCAGGACGTCAATCTTGTTTACGACGACCACGTCGACATCCATGAACATCGGGGGGTATTTGTGCGGCTTGTCATCTCCTTCGGGGACGCTCAGGAGCATCACCTTTTTCTGCTCGCCCAGGGCAAAGCCTGCCGGGCAGATGAGGTTGCCGACATTTTCAATGAAGATGAGGTCAAGCGAGCCGAGCTCGAGGTTGTCAAGCGCCTTTTCGATCATGTTAGCATCAAGGTGGCAGGCACCGGCGGTGTTGATCTGGATGGCCGGGATGTCGTGTCTGGCGATGGCATCAGCATCAATCGTTGAGGCAATATCGCCTTCAATCACCGCCATGCGCACCCGGCCCTTGAGCTTCTCAACCGTCCTGAGGATGAGGCTTGTTTTGCCCGAACCGGGTGAAGACATGATGTTGACCATCAGGATGCGGNGTTCTTCCAGCCGCCTGCGGTTGGACTGGGCTTTCTGCTCGTTAAGCCCGAGGATGTCGCTCTTGATGGTGAGAAGTCTCACGCTCATCTATTCCACCTCCATGCTTTCAATGTAAAGCTCGCGCCCGCCGATGATGTCAACCTGCTGTTCTTTACAGTTCGGGCAGCGGTAATCCGATTTCTCAGGGGAGAACTCCGCTCCGCAAGCCCGGCAGAGAAGCCTGATGGGAATGCGGGTGAAGGAAAGACCTGCTTCACTGGCAACGGTGTTGCGGCTGAGGAAGCTGAAGTAAAATTCCACCGCTTCTTCAACAACTCCGGTCAGTTCCCCGACGACAAGGTGGATCCGCCGTACCTTACTGGCATTTGCCTTCCTTGCGTTTTCCAGAACCACATCAAGCATTGACTGGACGATGCTCAGTTCGTGCATCAGAAAATACGTCTTTTCTGCCGGTGGGCTGGGGCCACCGGATCAGGTCATAAGCTAGGATACCACTTAACACCGTGGCTGGCAAGCAGATACCCGTTTGGTTGTATTGTGGATTCCCGGCTTGCCCCTTCTCTTCTCCGGAACAATCGTGATCTTGTCTGCATGCGGTTGATTTTTCATGCTCACCCCCGTTATCTCCCTCTCACAGCGGGGCATCCACTTGATTGATAAATCAGATTTGTAAATGGCGGGAATAAATTTTAAGAGGGGACGATGTCACTCTTTACCCCGTTAGCACGGGATTGATAGATTCGGTTGCGTGAGACTTGAAGATATAGAGTAGGGATAGGTCGTCGGCGGGTTGCGGAGCGAAAAGATGGCCTCTTCTCAAGAGAGGGATTTTTTTGGTGAGCCGCGGAGGACTCGAACCTCCAACCGGATGATTAAGAGTCATCTGCTCTGCCAATTGAGCTAGCGGCCCAGCTTTTACCGATTATCATTGTAGCATTATTAAAGCTGGGCTGGCAAGATGATGCCGGAAAACGAAAAAATGGTTCTGAAAGCGCCATAGCCAATGTGAAGAGGCAGTCTGGTACGGCTTCAGTTCTGCTGGTGAGGGTTCAGCCGGACGGTGTAGATTGGTACCAGCAGGTGCCCGTCGGTATTGAGGATATCCCGTAGCGAGGTCTTGCTTGCGGAACGGCTCGTCCTTGTTTCGGACCTCGGGTGGGAGAGGCGGAAGCGCTTCATCACGAAATCATGCTGCGGGAACGATTTCTTTCGCCCTCGCTCCCCGGGGTTTTCTTCCTCTCTCCTTTTTATCCACAGTATAATCATCGGTCTCCTTTCGGGGTGCCGTCAGGCTGACGTGGCATTGGCAAGCAGCTCGGCAAAATGGTTGCGTTCCAGTGCCTTGTTGATACGGTTTTTGAGCTCTTCGCCGTCAAAGGGCTCGGTGAGGTAGCTATCGGCGCAGAGGTTGAGCCCGCGCACCATTCCCGGGGCGGTCTGCCATGTGGTGAGCATGATGACGGGCGTCTTGATCAGCCGTCTCAGTTGCAGGCAGAGGCCGATGCCGTCAAGCGAAGGCATCATGATGTCCATGACAATGAGGTCCGGCTGTTCACGGTTGATCATGCCCAGGACGTGACTTACCGTGGTCTCGGTGCTGATGAGGTCAAATTCGCCCCCGGCGAGCTCGTCCTGCAGAAAGTTCAGAAGACGCGGATCAGAGGTGATGGCAAGTATTTTTGTCTTACCTGTCATGGTGTTACCTCCGGTCAGTAGCTTTCAGGTATAAAGTAACACCGCGGGGATAAACAGAGCATAAATGCCGTGATGAAAAGATAAAAATGTTGTTAAGATAGGTGAAGTCTTTTCGTATGGCTATGGTGGCCGGGCGTAAGAAAGACGGTGCGGGATGGTCAGGACGTTTCGCTGCCTCTTACCGTTGCAGGTCTATTTTGCAGTGCGGTGGTGTCTCTTCACCGCCCGGGGGCCTGTTTTTTGCTTTTGAGCTCTTTACCCGGCTTGACAATACTGGACCTTGGCAATAATAAAGTTGCTAATATCGAGGCAATAAGAAGCCTTGTTAACCTGAGATTTCTGACTCTTGATAATAATCGTCCTGAATCCTGTCTCTTATACACA
>JAOAEN010000347.1 GCA_026416775.1 Dehalococcoidales bacterium | reverse complement strand
GGTATGCACCAGTAACCGAAGACAGTCAGGACCGGTTTTAGAGGGCAGGATGGTTTTTCCTGTTCTTACTCCCGCTTCACGTATGGGTATTTCGGTTGATTTGGGGGGAAATGGGCTTTTAGGGGAGGACATTCCTCATCCCGCCATCCATACATCCATAAACACATGATGGCTCATCACCGGTGCCTCGGGCTGGGGAGGGGGCTAAAAGGCGGGGGTAAGCACCAGAGCGACCGTACCGTAAAAGGTCGCTAAGCCCGTCGCAGTGCCCCAGGGCGGGTGCGGAGGTAGGTGGTAATCCCGACGAGACAGGGCAGGGCAATGCTGTAGGCAATGAGCACGGGCGGCACTTTGAAGTAAAGCTCAACAAGCGGAAGCGTGATGAAGAGGAAGGCCATTGCCGGCGTGACACTGCGGCGGAAGATGAGGATGAGAAGCGTGGGTAACGCCAGGATAAGCATGGGAATGGTAACCAGCGCAAGGAGGATTCCGAGCGTGGTGCTCACGCCCCGCCC
>JAOAEN010000346.1:270-535 GCA_026416775.1 Dehalococcoidales bacterium | reverse complement strand
AGCAATGCCTTATCAGGTGATAGCCCGGAAGTGGCGGCCGCAGACCTTTGACGAAATAGTGGGTCAGGAACACGGAACCACTACGCTCAAGAACTCTATAGCAGCCGGCAGGATTCACCATGCATATCTGTTTACCGGGATACGGGGTGTTGGAAAGACCACGGCGGCTCGCGTGCTGGCCAAGGCCCTCAACTGCCAGAGCGGACCAACGCCTGTTCCGTGCAACCGTTGCGTTTCTTGTGTGGAGATTACCGCAGGAACCGCA
>JAOAEN010000346.1:0-260 GCA_026416775.1 Dehalococcoidales bacterium | reverse complement strand
GACGGGGCCTCGAACCGTGGCATTGACAGCGTGCGGGAGCTTCGGGAAGGCGTTTCCTACACGCCGGCACGCGACAGATTCAAGGTCTATATCATTGATGAAGTCCACATGCTGACTGCCGAGGCGTTCAATGCGCTTTTGAAAACGATAGAGGAGCCTCCGGCTCATGTGGTGTTTATCTTCGCCACCACGGAGTTTCACAAGGTCCCGGCCACGATCGCATCCCGTTGCCAGGTCTTTGAGTTCAAGCGCATCCCAGT
>JAOAEN010000345.1:254-551 GCA_026416775.1 Dehalococcoidales bacterium | reverse complement strand
GAGGAGTTCCGTGCCCTCATGCAGGAGCGCAGCCGCCGTCAGGAACGGCTCGGAGGAATACGCAGCCGTCTGGAGCAGATCAACCAGCTTGAAGTGAAGATGAAGGAAAAGCAGGAAGAGCTGCGCCGCGTGGGCTACGAGGCCCGTATCTACGGGAAACTCGGCGAGGCTTTCGGCAAGAACGGAATTCAGGCGCTCATTATTGAGATGGCACTTCCGGAGATTGAAAATGAGGCAAATGCCCTTCTTGCCCTGATGACGGATAACCGTATGCATGTCAAGTTCAGCACGCAGCGC
>JAOAEN010000345.1:0-244 GCA_026416775.1 Dehalococcoidales bacterium | reverse complement strand
CTGCGGGAGACGCTTGATATCACCATTACCGATGATCTGAACACGCGGCCCTACGAGATGTTCAGCGGGGGTGAGGCTTTTCGCATCAACTTTGCCATCCGCGTTGCCCTTTCCCGGTTTCTGGCACGACGTGCCGGCTCACCGTTGCCCACCCTCATCATTGACGAGGGCTTCGGTACCCAGGACAACACCGGCATGGAGAGGCTCAAAGAAGCGATAATCTCCATCCAGAACGAGTTTGAGA
>JAOAEN010000344.1 GCA_026416775.1 Dehalococcoidales bacterium | reverse complement strand
TATCAGAAGGCTGCAGCACCTCATTGCCCAGCAGCATAACCTTGCTTCCCACAGCGTCGGCAGGGAGCCGAACCGCCGCGTGAGAATATACAAGGAGCGGGTGGACTAGCTCCCGCGGAAAGCGGAGCCGTTATGTCCCTTTTCATCACTTTTGAGGGGGGAGAGGGGAGCGGCAAAAGCACCCAGGTGCAGCGGCTTTACCACAGGCTTTGCCGTGCGGGCTTTGCGGTGGTTCTTGTCCGTGAACCCGGGGGGACCCCTCTGGGGGAGCGTCTGGGCAGGCTGCTGAAACACTCGCGTCGCAGTGAGGTGGCGATTGCCCCTGTCGCCGAGCTTTTTCTTTTTAATGCCTGCCGTGCCCAGCTTGTCAGTGATGTGATCCTGCCGGCACTTGACCGCGGTGAAATTGTCCTCTGCGACCGCTATTCCGATTCCACGCTGGCCTATCAGGGCTACGGGCGCGGTCTGGACCTCGGGACGGTGAGGACGGTCAACCGGCTTGCAACAGGCAGGGCTATTCCCGACCTTACTGTGCTTCTGGATATTCCCGTTGAGGAGGGG
>JAOAEN010000343.1 GCA_026416775.1 Dehalococcoidales bacterium | reverse complement strand
CACGTAGATTGTGGTATACTAGAAGGCGGTTTATTAAAACTCGACCGGTCAGTATTGGATTATTCAAGGAGAGATACCGTCAATGAGCCGTTCACGAGGGGCTGGGCGGCCGCGATCGCGCCGCCGAGAGTGTGAGTTTACCAAACTTGGCATTGTGCCGGACTATAAAGACGTCAAGCGGCTGCAGAAGTATCTGACTGCACAGGGCAAAATCTTGCCGCGGCGTCGCACCGGCGTCTCGGCCAAGATGCAGCGCCGGCTGGCAGTAGCCATCAAGCGGGCACGCCATCTGGCATTGCTGCCGGCAGCGCCAGCGCATACGCGCTAAGCGATTATCGCCAACGACGGCAGGGGTGACGTGCGAGGGTTTAGCCACGATTAGGGCTGGCTTGCCCTCGCATGTTGATTACACGGGAAGTATCTTATGGCGGCAAATACCTCATCATCGCTGCAACCACCACTCGATACACAGGCTTGGTTGAGCGGTGTGCGCGCTGCGTGGCAACGCAGCGGCCTACGCATCACCGGCCCCCGCTTGCGCGTGATTGAGACGATCGTATCGTACCGCGCTCCATTTAGCGCCGAGCAGCTCTACGC
>JAOAEN010000342.1 GCA_026416775.1 Dehalococcoidales bacterium | reverse complement strand
CAGACATGCCATGAAGAACAGCCTCATCCCGGTTATCACCCTGATCGGAATGGGTGTGGGGATGATTCTTGGCGGCTCCGTGCTCGTTGAGACCGTCTTTGCCATCCCCGGCGTGGGAAGGCTGCTCGTGAGCAGCATCCTGGGGCAGGACTATGTTGTTGTGCAGTCAATCACCTTTGTCATCGCCATGGTCGTGCTGATAACCAACCTTCTCGTTGATATCTCTTACGGCTGGTTCGACCCGAGGATACGCTACGGTTAGGAGCTATTATCCGGGAGTAAATTCATGACTAATTCCAACATACAAACCGCACAGGTCATAATTCAGGAAAACCCGCCGCATATCAGCGAGTGGAAGCGCTTCCGCAGGGTGTTCTTTTCGCGTGGCGTGGTGGCCTTCGGTCTGGTGGTCCTGCTGGTGCTGCTCTTTATTGCCATTTTTGCCCCCCTGATCGCCCCCTATGACCCCTACAAGCCCGGGGTGGCACCATCGCTCGCCAAGCCGAGCTCAAAACACCTGCTCGGTGCCGATATCCTCGGGCGCGATACCCTGAGCCGTCTTATCTACGGCGCCAGGACTGCCCTCCTCGTCGGCTTCGTTACCGTCAT
>JAOAEN010000341.1 GCA_026416775.1 Dehalococcoidales bacterium | reverse complement strand
GTCATCCCCGGCGGGATGCGGAGCTTTTCGCCCTGGAACTCATGCAGGACCTGCCCGATCGTCTTCTGGACTTTAAGCCCCAGGCTTTCCCCGAAGTTTGCGTTCGGGTCGGCATCAACGGCAAGCACGGTGCCCCTGCCGCTCCTGAGAAGGTAGCGGACGATGAGGCTGGCAACTGTGGTCTTACCGGTACCGCCTTTTCCCGCTACGGCAATGTGGATGGCCAACTCTTCTTTCCTCCGCCTGCCTTTCGTCATCGTGGCAAAGAGGGGGCTTTCCGGTCTGTCTGGTTTACCCTTTGAAGCCGCCCCCTCTTTGCCTTTTGTGCCAGTTTTTCTATTCTACCTCGTGCAGCCCGGTGACCTTACCGGTCTTCACATCAATATCAATCTTGCGGAATGCCGGGTCGGAGCCGGTGCCGGGCATGAGGCTGATATCGCCGGCGACCGGGCAGAGGAACTTGGCGCCGGAGTAGATGAGGATGTCCCGGATGGGCAGGATCCAGCCCTTGGGTACGCCCTTGAGGTTCGGGTCATGGGAGAGGGAGAGGTGGGTCTTCACCATCATTGTGGTGTATTCGTTGTACTTCGGATCGGACTCAAAGACCTTTGCCT